>CAZNVF010000065.1:0-2924 GCA_964576395.1 uncultured Oscillospiraceae bacterium | reverse complement strand
CGCTATAGTGCTTTTTGCAGTAGTGGTCGCAATAAGCTGCTTATGCCTTATAACACTTACAAATTTAAAAAATGATTTTCAGATAAAACTTGATGAGCTATATGAGCTCAATGCCTCCGGCGATAATGGAAAAACTGCAGAAGCTTCAAGAGAAATTACAGCACTTTGGATGGAAAAGCTCCATGTTTTTTGCAGAATAGTACGGCACAACCAAGTTGATCAAGTAACCCTCGCCATTTCAAAATTCTATTCTCTCGCGCTATACGGTGAAAACGGCGAACTAGCAGCAGAAATAGACCGATGTAAAATATTGCTTGAAGATATATGGGACTCAGAAAGGCCCCTCTTGCGGAACATTCTTTGATATAACAAAATGCAGCCTAAATAGGCTGCATTTTGTTATTATTTTTACCAAACTATTAATTACACATCAATAGTATTATGTTCGTCAAAATTAAAAACTATATGACATAAATTTTAGGAATAAAACGCGAGTTGTTTTATCACAATCAAGTGACTTGTTTTTCAAAACATTGGTTATATTCTTTCAGTTTTTTCTTGCTTACTATAAGCAGAGTATAATCAATGACCAAAAAACTGTACAGTGGACCAAAGCAAAAAGCAGTAAATAGCGTTATGATAACTACAATAAAGAACTGGTCTACACTATATAGATAAAATACAATAAATTCCGCGCCCTTGATTCCAATCTCTTCTACTGAAACATAATTGGAGTTTTATATGCTATTATACATCCTAAAAACCAAATCCATAGAATTAGTTGCAATATAGATCATTCTTATTCAGTTACCGTGAGTGTTATTTCAGTGCTAGTGCTCCCAATGCTCGTCTCAGTAGTTGGGTCAAACCCCTCAAAAACAACCTCTGCAGTATAGGTTCCCACCTGTGGCAATTTGTCAAGCATATCCGAATATATATGCTGGTTTGGTTTTATGTAGCCCGTTTCATACACTATTTCAGTACCTATTGATATTTTCACTTTCATAAGGCAGGAATTTTTACCGGAGTTCTCGATTTTAAAATCCCCTCGGCCGTCGCTTCCCACAGTTATTTCTTCAGCTATTTTATAGGAAAGGATGCCTTGAGCGTTTTTCTCTCCATTATAAAAACTTCCGTCAAGCATACCATCACTTACAGCCGGATCGGAAGTTATCCAGTCATACTCTGCGGTCTGCTCCTCCTTAAAAATTCCAAAAACAGAAACAGCAACAACTATTGCCGCTATTATTACAACGAAAACAAGGGTCGCCACAAAAGTTTCCACCTTGTTTTCCCGGGTTTTGTAAGCCACAAATATCCCTCCAAAAAGAAAGTTGTGTTTTGGTAAGAATTATATCAAATTTAAATAATTTTGACAATAGCTTTTCGTGCTTCTTTTGTATTGAAGTCCTGCTTTCATTGTGGTAAAATATAAAATATGAACAAAAAAGGAGATTTTTCTTATGAGCGAACTTAGGGGCGCATGCCTTATTGGACAATCTGGTGGACCTACTGCCGTTATCAACGCCAGCGCATATGGTGTTATTAAAACTGCCCTTGAAAAAGACTGTATTACAAAAGTGCTCGCTGCACAGCACGGCATTCGCGGCGTACTTGAGGACGATATTCTTGATATGGGCAAAGAGGACGAAGAAACGCTCCGCCTAATGATGAGCACACCCGCTTCTCTTATAAGAAGTTGTCGATATAAACTTAAGCCGTATGACATCGACGACACAGATTACAAGCGGATTCTTGAAATTTTTAAAAAATATGACATCCGATATTTCTTTTATAACGGCGGCAATGACAGCATGGATACCTGCAATAAGATCTCCGAGTATATGAAAACTCAGAATTATGAATGCAGAGTCATTGGTATTCCAAAAACCATCGACAATGACCTTTTTGATACTGACCACTGCCCCGGTTTTGGCTCTGCTGCAAAATACATAGCTATTTCTACCGCGGAAGTCGTAAAGGATGTTCATGTTTACGACAAGGAAGCTATTGTTGTTATTGAGGCTATGGGCCGCCATGCCGGATGGCTTGCCGGAGCATCTTGCCTTGCAAAATTCTCCTGTGAGGGACCTATGTTTATTTATCTTCCGGAAGTTGATTTCGATATAGATAAGTTTTTTGCAGATCTTGAAGAGTGCCGCAAACATCACAAACGCATAGTAATAGTTATGTCTGAGGGAATACATGACAAAGAGGGAAAATTCATAAGCGAATACGGAATAAACGACACCGCCATTGTAGATTCTTTTGGTCATTCCCAGCTTGGCGGCCTTGCTGCCACTATGGCGCACATCATCCGTGAGAGAACTGGCGCAAAGGTAAGAGGAATCGAGCTTTCTCTTCTCCAGCGCTGTGCCGGACACTGTGCATCAAAAACAGACCGTGATGAGGCTTTTGTTGCAGGAAAAGTCGCTGTTGAAGCCGCCGTTAACGGTGAAACAGGTAAAATGGTTGCTTTTGAACGCAAAAATGGTGAAAATGGTTACGAATGCGTAACAACTCTTGTTGACCTTTCTGAAGTTGCAAACCTTGAAAAATGTGTACCGCGTGAATGGATAAACGAAGATGGCAACAACGTAAATGAAAAATTTGTGGAATATGTGCTCCCGCTTATTCAGGGAGAGGTCGAACAAACTTATGAAAACGGAATGCCGAAATACGCGCACCTGAAGAGGATCAAAGCCGAAGTTTGAACTATTTAAAAATCCCGAACAGAGAGTTCGGGATTTTTTATGTTCATTATTTTGCTTTTTCGTACTCAAGAAGCTTTGCTTTAGTTTCAAGTCCACCTGCAAAACCGGTTAAATCACCATTTTTCCCTACCACCCGGTGACAGGGAACTATTATTGCGATATGGTTGCGGTTACAACCCATTCCTACCGCACGGGCAGCCTTTGGGTTGC
>CAZNVF010000064.1:0-7937 GCA_964576395.1 uncultured Oscillospiraceae bacterium | reverse complement strand
TCCGCAGAAATCACATTTTGCCATATTGGCACCTCCTTTGATCTTTCAGAAAGTCAACGCTCATAGTTTATCAGATATTATCAAAAAATGCAAGTGTTTCTGTTTAAAAATCTTGTTATTTTATTAAAATAAATTATATTATAAGGCGTTTTTAAGGTTTAACAAAAAATTTAATTTCTCTTTATATTATAATTAGAGTTCGCACTTGTAAAAGTATGAAATTTCCTTTATAATATAATAACATAGAAGTATACCAAATTTTTGAGAATTAGGAGAAAACAATGCCTTCGATTTTTACTTCAGGTCTTCAAACTATGCTTTATATTTTGATTATTAGGCTTATAGTTGCCTTAATTGCGCTTCCAGTGCATGAGTGTGCCCACGGGTATGCGGCGTTAAGAATGGGGGATCATACTGCCGAAATGGAAGGAAGGCTAACGCTTAATCCTTTCGCACATCTTGACCCAATAGGTACTGCCGCAATAATTCTTTTTGGCTTCGGATGGGCAAAGCCCGTTCCAATAAATCCACTGAATTTTTCAAACCCTAAAAAGGGAATGATGCTTTCTGCCCTTGCTGGTCCAATGTCAAACATAGGAATGGCGTTTCTTACAATGGTTTTATATAAAATGTCTTTTATTCCGACTTATTTTGGAGTCACAGTGGGCTTTATTTCAAATATACAAACTTTTTTATATTATATGATAACAATAAATATAACTTTAGGCGTTTTCAATTTGATACCAATTCCACCGCTTGACGGTTCAAGAATAGCAACCTATTTTTTGCCGCAGAGCGCTTATTTTAAAATAATGCAGTATGAAAAATATATTTTTATGGCTCTTCTGTTGGCTCTTTGGTTTGGTATACTTGACGGTCCAATAGATTTTGTATGTGATGTTGTTACCGATGGGCTTGACTTTTTAACAAGGCCTATAGATTGGCTTGTAAAGATTATTATAAGAATGTAATAACTGCTTGGAGAAAAAATTTTGAGCGAAAAATTTCAATATAAGCTGGGAAATTTTGAAGGTCCGTTGGATCTTTTGCTTTTTCTTATTTTAAAACATAAACTTAATATTTGTGATATCAATATTTCCGAACTTCTTGATCAATATACTGAATCCATAAAGGGCATAGAAAATATTAAGGATATAGACGAAGCTTCAGAGTTTCTCGAAATGGCCGCAAGGCTCGTCTATATAAAAACGGCAATGCTCCTTCCGCGTTATGATGACGAGGGGGAAAAACTGCGTCAAGAACTGCAGGGAGAGCTTATTGAATATAAGGCATGTAAGGAAGCGGCGTCCTGTTTCAGGCTAAATTTTTGTGGGAACAGCATTTTTTCAAGGAACCCAATGCCAATAGATTCTGATAATACCTACTTGAGGCAGCACAAACCGGAAGACATACTGCAAGCATATTTATCTGCGTTGGGAAGAAAGCAGCGCAAACTTCCACCACCGGTGGAGGCTTTTAGTGCGGTAGTGCACAAAAAATTGGTATCAGTTCCATCTAGGGCAATAATTTTGCTTAAAAAGCTTTATAAGCGTGTAAAACTTAAATGGAATGACATTTTTGTTAATTATGATCGTTCTGAGTGTGTTGCAATGTTTCTTGCTGTGCTTGAACTCACCAAAAGCGGCAGGATACATGTAAGCGATGACAACAACACGGTTGAGCTTGGAAAGAGTGTCGTTCGGCGGAAAAAAGAAAGGAAAGAAGGCGAAAAAGTTGCAACTGGAACAATATGAAAAGATAGCGGAATCAATACTTTTTGCTGGCGGTGAGCCTGTTGACCAAAAAACTATTGCTGTAGCAATGGAGCTTGATGAAGAAGCGGCTGTTGCCGTGCTCGAAAGTTTGAAAACGAAATATGAAAAATTTGAAAGCTCAATAGAGATATTGCGCCTTGAAAATCGGTGGCAGCTCTGCACCAAAAAAGAGTACGAGCCTTATATCCGTGGAGCGTTTGAAATAAAACGTAACACGCCGCTTTCACAAGCGGCACTTGAAGTACTGGCAGTCATTGCTTATAATCAGCCTGTGACAAGGGCCTTTGTAGAGCAGGTGAGAGGAGTCGACTGTTCCGGTGTTATGTCAACTTTGGTTGAAAAGGGCCTAATTGAGGAAACGGGAAGACTTGATCTTCCAGGAAGACCCATAGCGTATAAAACAACACCACTGTTTCTTCGTTCATTTGGGCTTGAATCGATTGCAGACCTTCCTCCAATAGTGGACGAGGCTGATACAGATGTTGAGGAAAAAGAAGTCTCTGACGAGCTAAAAGATCAGCAGACCTTTTATTCAGAATAAGTTTTTCTTTTGTGGGAAAAGAAGGTGAAAAATATGGGCTGGATTATATTCGGCGGAATATTGGCTTTGATACTTGCACTGCTGATGGTACCGGTCCATATAACCGCCGACTGGAATAAAAAACTTTCAGTGAAAGTAAGGTATCTTTTTATCAAAAAGACTCTGTTTCCAATGGAGAAAAAAGAGGAACCGAAGGAAAAAGAGGAAGAAATTAAGCCGACTGAAAAACAAACAACGAAAAAGAAAAAAAAACATAGACTGACTTTAGAAGAAACAATAGATAAGATAATAGACGCTGTCAACCGCTATGGCCCGGGCGCAAAGATGATACTCAGAAACATTCGCGTTCACAGCCTTGAGCTTTTTTGGAAAATAGCAGGGGAAGATGCCGCGGCCTGTGCCATACGTTACGGAAAAATATGTGCTTTTTTGAGCACGGCTCTTGGTTTTTTTCGGAATTTTATGAGGATAGAAAAATCAAGCTTTCGTGTGTACCCTGACTTTACTGCGGAGAAAGAGGATATCCGCGTAAATGCAGATGTTGAATTTAACCCTTTGATAATTCTTATAGGTGCAGTGAGAATCGCTGTAGCTTTTGTCAAAAATATTTTTGAAGAGAAGAAAACCAAGGGTAAAAATAAAAAAAGAATTTCCGCGGCTGAAAAACCGCTTAAAAACAACACAAAGGAGTGTGCATAAATGAGCGAAAAAAACCTTGAAGGACTGCTCAACGTATCCCTGGAAAATATTAAAGGTCTTGTAGATTCCAATTCAATAATCGGAAGCCCTATAACAACTCCAGATGGAACTACTATCATACCTGTTTCCAAAGTTAGCTTTGGGTTTGCATCCGGTGGGTCTGACTTTCCAACAACAAGTCCAAAAGACATGTTTGGCGGCGGATCCGGTGGCGGTGTGACTATCTCACCGGTGGCTTTCCTTGTAATAAAAGGCGAAAGCGTAAGAATGGTTCAGGTGGCAGACAAGAACAGCATTTCTGAACGCCTTGCAAATATGGTGCCCGATGCAATAGACACTGTTTCCTCGCTTATAAACGGAAAGAAAAAAGAGGAAACTTCTGAAAAAGGTGAAGAAAGAGCTGTGAAGGAGAGCGAAAAAGAACCCGTTGCCGCTCAAGAGGAAGCAAAATAATACAGTAATAAAATTTTATCACCTTACATAGCTTTTTATGTGAGGTGATGCTTTTTGAGAAAACTTATATGCTTACTCCTGACAATAGTTACTATATTAAATATGAGCACACTTTGCTTTGCTGATGCTGAAAGCGCCGTGCTTATAGACGCTAAAAATGGGCGCATACTTTTTGAGCACAATAGCAGCAAACAACTTCCAATGGCGAGCACCACCAAAATCATGACTGCACTTATAGCGCTTGAAGAACCTTATCTTGACGAAATGTTCACTGTGGACAGCACGGCAATAAATGTAGAAGGTTCGTCAATGGGGCTTTTAGAAGGGGATAAGGTATCTCTTCGCACCCTTGCAGCAGGAATGCTCCTCGCTTCAGGGAATGACGCGGCAAACGCCGCCGCTGTACGTGTGGCTGGTTCAATACTGGATTTTGTTAAGCTTATGAATGAAAGGGCTGCGGAAATAGGTATGGCGAACACATCGTTTGAAACTCCATCAGGTCTTGACGGTGAAGAGCACTATTCTACGGCCTACGATATGGCCTTACTTGCGATGGAAGCTCTCGAAAATCCGGATTTTGCAGCAATATGTTCAAGTTCCAGTATGCAGCTTGAGTATGGCAATCCTCCATATCTGCGTTGGCTTTCAAATCACAATCGCCTACTAAAAACTTTTGATGGTGCAACGGGGGTAAAAACCGGGTTTACAAAAAAATCTGGGCGCTGTCTTGTATCATCAGCGGAACGTGACGGTGTTTCACTTATTTGTGTTACGCTGAATTGCCAGGATGACTGGAGTTACCACGCCGCTCTTTATAATAAATATTTTGCGGAGCTTGATGCAACTTCTCTTGAAACACTAGTAAATGCAGTTACTGTACCAGTTAGCGGGGGAGTGGCAAACGCGGTTTTGCTTTCTGTAAAGCCGGTTTCGGCCTCTTTAAAAAGCGGTGAATATGAGGATATTAAAGTGGTTTTAAGTTTAGAACCATTTCTTTTTGCACCTGTGGAAAAGGGAACAGTAGCTGGTCATGCATCTTTCTATTTGGACAATACAAAGATAGCCGAAACAGTACTTGTAACAAAAAACCCAGTGGCGCAAAAAACGCCTCCAAAGCGTAATTTTTGGCAGAAAATAAAGGATATTTTTAACGATGAGGAGTAATAATGAAAGACACAAGAATACAAAAAGCTATTGCGGATGCGGGCTACACTTCAAGAAGAAAAGCAGAAGAGCTTATTTACGCTGGCAAAGTAAAAGTAAATGGTCACCCGGCCGAAATAGGAATGAAAGTAGATGTAAAAAAGGACATCATAACGGTAGATGGCGACGAGGTAAAGCCTGTATCGGGGGAAAAACTTTGGTATGTTGCGCTAAATAAACCACGCGGTTTTGTAACGACCACATCAGATGAACTGGGAAGAAAATGTGTGATGGATCTTGTAACGGATATACCGGCAAGAATTTACCCAATTGGCCGCCTTGACCGCAACAGTGAGGGTTTGCTTCTCCTTACTAATGACGGAGGCTTTGCTAACACTATAATGCACCCAAGTGGAAATATAACAAAAACTTACCGTGTTACTGTTCGTGAAAATGTAGAGGAAGAAGATCTTATTAAACTTTGTACCGGCGTGAAAATAGACACTGGAATGACTCGTCCGGCTCATGTCACAGTTCTTGATAAAGGGGAAGAACGAACCGTACTTCAATTCATAATAAGCGAGGGGAAAAACCGGGAAATAAGAAAGATGTGCGAGGCTGTGGGCCTAACAGTAATACGCCTTAAAAGGGTCTCAATTGGCGCTGTAAAGCTTGGGATGCTTCAGCAGGGAAAATGGCGCGAGCTAACAAAAGAGGAGCTATCGGGCCTCAGAGCGGCCTCTAAAAAGGGCCTGCCAAATGAAGGGGCGCCGCTTAAAAATAATAAACCCGCAAAACCCAAACGCAGTTTTGTAAAAAGGACGAGTAAATAATTCTATAATAGAACAAAAATGGAAGAGATCGCACAGAACAATTATAGTATTAATAGCTGTACTGGCAATTCTTGCGGTTCAATAATAAAAAAATCCAAGACGCAGATAAAGCGTCTTGGATTTTTATCGTCACAATCACTATGGCAACATTGTTCACGAAAGATTCTGTTATCATTCGTCCGCGGTACTTAGCGGTAAAAAAATAGTATTTCCGGAAAAGTTCTATCCGTGTATCAGAAAGTATTTATGTAGTTTTCTCTTTAAGATGAGTTTCAGGTTTTTCTCCGTGGTTTTGAAAAACGCTAGCATATTAAGCTGAAAACAAAAAATTATAGCAGGAAAAGCTGCAGCATTTAGATACAGTAAAATAGGAAATATCACTTTTGGAAATACTTTTTGTTTGTGCTGAATTATTCATCTGAGTGGCAGGAGCAGTTTTAATTATTTTTAGTTTTCCATTTAAGAATTATATAATAAACAAAAAGCCCGAACAGCTTGTCCGGGCTTTTTGTTACAAGATTAAAGATAAATATTAAGGGCATAAACAGCAAGGGTTACAACAAAGAAAACAACAGCAAGAACTTTGGTTATGCGCGCAAGCTTTGCATCCATGCTTTTTGCTTCAGCTTTAACGCCGGAAGCACCTTTTCCACCAAGAGCGGAGATACCATCTGCTTTGCTACTCTGAAGAAGTACAGCAATGGTGATGAGCACACAAGTTATAATAAGAAGAAAACTTCCGATAATTTCATAAACAGTCATTTATAAACCTCCAACAATAACACAATAGCTATAATATAATAACATAGGCGCAACGGTTTTTCAAGAGCTTTTTTGATAAAAACAAAAAAAGTGGTCTTTTTTGCCATGTATTATAAAGCCAATATGGTCAATAATTATAACAGTTGCCAGGTTTTCAAAAAGAAAGCGTTTGCCTACAAATTGTTTTGAAAATTAGCAACTTTAAGCGGACGTTTTTAAAAAGCGTCCGCATTTTAATTTTGCAACAGTTATACAAAATCGGGAATTTCGTCAGTGTCAGAAAATTCGACGAATCTGTCTTTGTAAGTTCCGGTGGCCATTTCATGAAGCTTTTGACGATGAGGATAAAGCATTTGAAATGCAGAAAAAGCGGCAAAAACAGCAATGAATGGTGTAAGATACTTAAGGGCTTTGTGTGCGGAAATACCAAAAAGAACCCCAAGGGAAAGCACAAATATTTCACACCACAAAAAATCCTTATAATCAAAATCCATTGCAATGTCGTAAGCCCTGTCAAACCATTTTCTAAAGAATGCGTACATAGTAAAAACTCCTTTCGAATCAATGTTATTATAAGCTAATTTGTTCAAAAAGGTCGCCATCTTTCGGAATGGCGCCTGCGGCCGGAAGATTTCTTGCTCTAAAACGGTGTGCATTTTCAAGCATATTTTCTTCAAAAGGCTTTACACCCGTAACTACAGCGTTTTTCTTAAGGGTCATAGCCGAAACGCCCTGAGTATTTCTTGTGGCCTTTGAAGGAATGGCGCCAGAATGAACAAGAAGCAGCCTTCCACCTGAAGAGGATAAAAGGAATTCTCTGTCCTCTTCAATTTTAAAACAGGCAACAAGCGGAGAATTGTCGGAATATGCTCCAATGAGGCGTTTGCGCCTAGTTTTTGTTTCATAAGAAGAAAGCGGAACCTTAGCAATTTTACCATTCTCAAAAAAGAATAACATGAAACCAGTATATTTTTCAAGTACTGCCATAAAAATTGCGCTTTCGCCTTCATCAAACCCAAGTTTAATAGGGATATAATCACCCATTACGCTGGCTTTGGTGTCATCAAAGTCAGAAGCATGAGCCTTATATACCTGATTTTTATTGCTGAAAAACATAAGCTCAACAGAGTTATGGCTTTCTGTGCTGAAAATAATTTCGTCACCTTCTTTGAGCTTTTGTTCCCCAGACATACGAAGTGATTGAGGAGTAATTTTTTTGAAATATCCATTTTTTGTAAAGAAGAGCTTTACAGGATAATCAGGAACTGTTTCCTCAGTTTTTTCAGGTTCTGTCTCGTCAATGTAGATAATCTCGCTTCTTCTTGGCTGTTCATATTTTTTGCTGACTTCTTTAAGCTCATCCACAATAATAGACTCAACCTTTTTAGGATCCGCAAGGGTTGCTTCCATTTCAGCAATATCTTTGCGAAGACCGTCTATATCCTCTGTTCGCTTTAGGATATACTCTCGGTTAAGGTGACGAAGCTTTATCTCTGCCACATATTCAGCTTGAACTTGGTCTATTCCAAAGCCGATCATAAGGTTTGGAACAACTTCAGTTTCACTTTCGGTTTCACGAATTATTTTTATTGCTTTGTCAATGTCAAGAAGTATTTTTTGTAAACCTTTTAAAAGGTGAAGTCTTTTTTTTTTTCCCCTAAGGGCAAAATAACCTCCTCTTCTAACACATTCTTTTCTAAACGCTACCCACTCAGTAAGGATCTGTCTTAC
>CAZNVF010000063.1:0-8161 GCA_964576395.1 uncultured Oscillospiraceae bacterium | reverse complement strand
TTGAAATTAAGTATTCCGCCGTTATCTTCAAGGCCGTTTTCAATATTACTGCCCTGAATACCCATTATCCAGTCACAGTAACCGTTGTCATAAAGACACTGGTGGCGCTGACCGTTTTCTACTATAAGCTGACTGCGGCGTTTACCACTTCGAGTTATTGTTACACGGTCTGTGCCTTCAATTTTCATAAGGGTCTTTATTGTTGGTTCCGCATCGCCATCTTCAAGTTCTTTATAGCAAAGGTAACGGGCCTTATCCCTTTTATAATAGCTTCCCTTTGTCAAAAGCTCAACAGTATCCTTATCTCCATCAATGTTTTGGACACCCTTGATAAAAATCATAACATCTTTTTTCATATATTTGTTCCTTATTTAAGTTTTTCTATATCAAGCCTTGTGACGTTTTCAAATTCTTCTCCCAGAAATTCTTTTCCAAGGCGAGCAAAACCATCTATTTTATCGGTCACAAAAAAGCTGAGCTCGCCTTTTCTTTCATATCCCGAAAGCAGATCATTTTTTGAAAGGAAAGCCTTTGCCGCAAGAGCGGCCTCTTTTCCCGCGTCAATAAGGTTGAGTTTATAATCAGTTAGTTTATCAATAAGGTTGTAAAGCAGTGGATAGTGAGTGCAGCCAAGAATTAATGTATCTATATTCTTTTTGTCGAAGGCGGAAAGGTAATCCGATGCGACTATCCTTGCCACTTCGTTATCGGCCGAGAAGTATCCGTTTTCAACCAGTGGAACAAAAAGCGGGCAGGCTTTTCCCGTAAACTCCACACTTGGCAAAAGCTCTTTTGCTACATCTGCGTAGGATCCGCTTGAAACAGTGGCGGCAGTGGCAATAAGACCTATTTTTCCGTTTCTGGTGGCGGAAACTGCCGCTCTAACAGTTGGCTCCACAACGCCCATACACGGAACGGCATACCCCTCGCCCATATTTTTGCCAAAAACGGAACTGACAGTACCACAGGCTACAAGTATCAGTTTTACTCCCTGCGTTTCTAAAAAATGCATACACTGGGAAGCATATTTCCTTATTACATCCGGGCTACGGCTTCCATAGGGGAGTCGCCCCGTATCTCCAAAGTATATTATATCTTCATTGGGAAGAATCCGTCGAAGCTCCCTTACTGCCGTAAGGCCGCCAAGACCGGAATCAAAAACGCCTATTGGTCTTTTATCCATTTTTCCTCCAAAAGGGTTTAAACATAGCGCCTGAGGGCGCTTTTATTTTAAATATTCAAAATTATTTCGCAAGTTCAAGAAGCTTATCTATTACCTCAGCATAAGTCATGCCGGAAGCCATAAGTAGCTTCGGGTACATTGAAATATTTGTAAAGCCTGGAAGGGTGTTCGGTTCGTTGAGCACTATTTTTCCGCTCTCACGCTCCACAAGAAAATCCACCCTTGCAAGGCCGCAGCAGCCAAGTATTTTGTAGGCTCGCTTCGCCGTCTCACGTATCTTTTCAGCTACGCTTTCTTCAAGGCGCGCAGGAATATAGAGTTTGCTCTCCGCATTATAGTATTTTGCGTCATAACTGTAAAATTCATCGGCAGGAACTATTTCACCGGGGCCTCCCACAAAGAGGTCCTCATTTCCTAAAACAGCGCATTCCACTTCTATTGGGTCTTTCACCGCAGCTTCAACAATCACTTTGCTATCATGCTCAAAAGCAAGCTCAAGTGCCTCCTTTATTCCTTCTTCAGCTTTAACTTTAGTTATACCAACGGAAGAACCTGCATTAGCTGGTTTTATAAAGACCGGATAACCAAGCTTTTCCGTTATTTCTTTAGCTGCGCAACTTGGGCAGCAGCCCTTAAAAAATGTAAGCCATTCAACTTGGTTCACTCCGGCATTTTTTAAAATGGCATGGCAGACCTCTTTATCCATACACACAGCTGAAGCCAAAACATGACAGCCCACATATGGAATACCCGCTATTTCCAGAAGGCCTTGCATAGTCCCGTCTTCACCATTTTTTCCGTGAAGAACTGGAAAAACAAGATCGATCCTTTTTTCTGCCCAATGGCCGTTTTCATTTATCATAATGCCATGGACTGCTCTGTCAGGGCAGATATATGATTTTTTAAGGTTTGCTTCATCCAAAGCCCACTCACATTTTTTTACTTTTTCAATATCACCATCATATAGCCGCCATTCACCCTTTTTGGTTATTCCAAGTAAAAGCACCTCATATTTTTCTTTATCTATATTCTGATAAACAGAAGCCACCGACATACATGAGACCTCATGCTCACTGGAAACCCCTCCAAAAAGCAGTGCTACAGTTTTTTTACTCATATTAAAAACCTCTTTTCAGATAAATTTCAGAATTTGCCAGCGAGCGCCTCAAGCACCTTCATATACGTTTCTGCGGGGTTGTTTAAAAAACGTTCTTTGACCGAGAACGCCTGCTCCCTTGTCGGCATGAAGAGTGAAAGGTCCATAAGGTCCGTACCAATATCAGTAACAAGCATATGTACTTTATAACCGTCCTCAGTCCTTGTTATCGAAACAAGATTCTCTTTTTCGATCCTTCTTCGCTGGATTATTTTTTTTGCAGCGTCGATGGATTTATCTCTTACTGAAGCAGGCAGGTCATTTTGAAGAGCCACCGCAGCGGCCTTTCCTTTTTCTGTAATAGTATATTCGCCGATACCGGCATCGGTTTTAAAAGTGATGACGCAGCCGATCTCTTCCAGTTCAGCAAGAGCGTCGGCAAATTCAAAATAATTTGCTGTACCGTAAGCTAAAACAGCCTCGGTCATCTCATCAAAGCTCATAGGTTCCTGAACACCGGATAAAATATGGCATATAAGTATTCTTATTTCTCGGCCCTCTGTAAGGCCGCCGGGTTCTATTCCCGCAGTAAAGGTCTCTTCCACAGTGCTCAAATTCCTTCCTCTGCTTTACAGTTTAGACATTTTCAAAAAAAGAATTACAAACGGACGGACGCAATGTCCGCCCGTTTTAATTATTCAATTCAGTCAGTTTTTATGCATTTATGAGGAATCTCGTGCTTCTGAAAGATCTGGCCGCACCTGGTACATTTCCAAGCCCATGGGTGTTCTCCTGTAAATTCAAGGGGACCCTTGCAGTCTATATATTCTGGTTCAGCAGCCTTTGCCTCCTCAACATGCTTTGCTTCGCCCGCCGCTTCGGCAATACGCTGCTTGCGTTCTTCGGCACGTTTACGGTAAAACTCCGGGTCATAGGAGGTCATTCCTTCAACGTCCATCTCCTGTTTCACCATGTTGTCAGGCTTGCGCTCTTTCTTTTCATGAACAGGCGGAACATATTCAGTGAGAGTATCCTCTTTCTCCCCTTCAGAGGAAGATTCATCTGCCGAATAAGTCTCTTCCATAGTAGCTTCTTCGATTTCAGGTGCGACTTCCCCGACTGAGCTCTCTACCATCTCCATAACTTCTTCAGCAGGTTCAGCAATAACTGGAGCGTCACCTCCTACAGTGATCTCCTCTCCGGAGTTCTCTTCTTCCACGGGCACTTGTTCAGCCGGCATAGGTTCCTCAACAGGTTTTTCACGTTTTGGTGCAAAAGGATTCACCCACTGATCATCTGGAACGGATTTATAAGGGTTCGGAACTGGAGCAGGAGCAGGTTCCGGCTCAACCATAGGTTCCGGCCTTACAGGTTTATATGGATTTACATATGGCTGTGGAGCTGGCTGAGGGTTTGCCTGGTAAGGACTAGGTTGATAAGGGCTCGGTGTGGGCTGCTGATAGGGCATTTGCTGATAAGGGTTTTGTACAGACTGTTGATATGGCGCTGCCTGATAAGGATTAGGAATCTGCTGCTGATAAGGATTGACAAACGGATTCATATATATATTTGGCATGGGTATTGCAGCCATTCTTTGGTTTATTACGTTCTCAATCTCAGTACGGAAAGCCGCCATTTCATGGCTGATGCTCTCAGCAGTGTCATCAGCAACTGCCGCAAGGATTGCATTCACTTCCTCGTTTTCAACATCCTTACTGTCCTGCGCTTCAAGGGCAGAAAGGGCCACCGCAGTCTTTGCGGCAACTCTCGCATTATTATAAACAAGCTCAATATTGGCATCAAGGCTCATTCCTCCGGTCATCTCTTTTACAAGGGTAAGAAGAAAGGGCGTAAGTTCTTTTCCCTTAATGCCATTTTCATTTGCTTTCTTTATCGCAATATCTATTGCTCTATCTGCCATGCCTTTTGAAAGAGCGTATTCGGCAGGAACAGGATTGCCCACAAGCATTCCTCCATGAATACCCAAATCAAGTTTTGCTTTCATGGCAGCAGCAAGTTCCTCCGGAGTGTCGATTCTGTAATCGACACCAAAGCCGCTTTCACGGCAATAAAATGCGGGAAGCTCGTCGGTTCCATAGCCTATTACCGGCACACCTTTAGTCTCAAGATATTCCAAAGTAAGGCCAATATCAAGAATGGATTTTGCTCCAGCGCAAACAACCATTACATCAGTGCGGCCAAGTTCCTCAAGGTCAGCAGAAATATCCATTGTGGTCTCTGCTCCGCGGTGAACACCGCCTATTCCACCGGTAGCAAAAATCTTAATTCCGGCCATCGCAGCAATTATCATTGTAGAGGCAACAGTGGTAGCACCATCCATTCCCTTTGCTGCCAAGATGGGGAGGTCGCGGCGGGAAGCCTTTGTAACCTTATGGCCTTGCTTTCCCAGATATTCAATCTCATCAGCGGAAAGGCCAACCTTAAATTTGCCACCTATAATGGCAATAGTTGCAGGAATAGCACCCTCTGTACGTATTATTTCTTCAACATTTCTTGCGGTTTGCACATTCTGCGGATAAGGCATTCCGTGGCTGATGATGGTGGACTCCAAAGCAACGACAGGCTTTCCACTTTCAAGCGCGCTTTTTACCTCCGGTGCAATTTCAAGGTAGAGTTCTTTTTTCATGATTTTTAGATATCCTCCAATCCATGAGCAAACTATTACAAATATAATATAATAGAAAACAACGCGAATGTCAAACAATAATTGCAAGAATCCGCCAGGATGATTATATATTTAAGCAGACCATAGGCGTTTTGTTTAATTCAAAAATATTCAGGCTCCATAGCTCCAAGCGGTATCTCAAGGGGCGGAGTAAAATGCGCTCATGTCCATTTGATTGGTAAGAAACGTTTTTTGTCCACCGCTTTTACCTGAAAATTGTCATGGAGAGTAGGCTTCAAGCATAATCAAAAAAGAACCATAAAACTTAACTTTGGAATTTATGCAATGAAAGTTGGAAATCGACCCGGTTTGGCTATATTCGTGGCGAAGAAATATCCCAAGGGTATTAACATCTTGTAGTACATATCCGGACCGTAACAATAAAGGCAAATATCTAATACCTTAGCACAGCGCAGATAGTTCCACAGTCCTTTTATGTGGAGACATTTTTTGTCATGCTGCCTTTTTATTCATGTTATGGGCGGTGAAATCATCTCCGTTTAGGAATGGAACCGTTCCGCAGCGACGGCGATATATACGCATTGGGACTAAAACTAAAATCAAATACTGGAATGAGAAAAATACTTTCAGCCATATTATGGAGTTTGTTGATTTTGCAGAACAATATATGGCTCAGGGAAAATAACCCAACTGAAAGAGTTCTAAAGAGTTCTTTTTTATTAATAATATTATTATCCACATATAATCATAGTTGATTTTTTCTTTGAACTGGCTTATAACCACCGGACTGTAATTAGCGGGTAAAGAGATATCCTATTTTTTTCACGCAAAAATGTCAAAGGCACAGCACAATACAATGCGCATATAAAAAACGCTTGACAAATTATTTTGTCAAGCGTTTTTGGTGCGGATGATGGGACTTGAACCCACAGGTCATTGCTGACACTAGAACCTGAATCTAGCGCGTCTGCCAATTCCGCCACATCCGCATGTGGAATAATTTTTCGATGTTTTAAAGTGTTATAAATTTTAACATTATTATATTTTTCTGTCAAGCACTTTTTGGAAAGCATTGATATTTCAAAACTTTCTGTAAAAACTAAACACAAAATCATGAAAGGACTGAAAAACGCATATGAGAATAAAACGCTTTTTGGCAATTTGCATTGCCTTGTCAATGCTTTTTGTCCTATATGGCTGCCGCAATAATGACGACAATCCAAACAACAGTCAGCAGGACTCCACCAATCAGGACGAACTTGTTATTTATCATAATGCAGACGAACTAACGCCATATTTGACCTCCATTACAAACGCCTATTCACAGGCGACGGGTAAAAAAGCTTCTGTAAAACTTTCAACCAATGACTTTATGAATGAAGTAAGCACTGAAAACGCCGCAATTTATATCGTCGACAGCAGGGAGGATCTTTCCGGCTGGTTTGGCAAAGGGCTTTTTGGAGATTTAAGCACCAGTCTCGGCATTTCCTCTGACATTCCTTCAAATCTTAATTTTAACAACACAGGGCTTGGAAATTATGGCATCCCCCTTATGCTTGAAGGTTACGGATATATTGTCGATAAAACTATGCTTTCTGATCTTTTTGGGGAGGCCTCCTCTGAAGCCATTGTACGTGACCTTGCACGCTGTTCCTACACCGACTTTGAGGGATTTGTTGAAGCAGTAGCAACCTATATTTCATCTCCCAGCGCAGCTACTGTTACCCTAAATGGTAACGAATACACCTTTGCTAATGAAAAAACCGGAAAAGCACAAAGTCTTACCGGAGTATTTTCACTCAATTACGACAGTGCCGATTCGGCACAATATCTTCTTAACTATGCGCTTGCTGCAAAGTTTGAAAGTCACTATGAAATAATGAACGCCAATGAGGAAGGAATAAACGGCCTCGAAGACGTCTTTTTCGCATATATTGATGCTCTTGATATGCACACCAGCCATATTGCCGGCACCAGCGGCATGATAGGCCGTGGGGATGAGTTTATAGGCGGCGACTACAACTATTCCGCCTCTATTGACGCATTTACCGGAAGTTATGCGCTTTTCTACCCCGGAAGCACCAGCGACGCTGTGGATTTTGAAACGTCTTCTGCCGGATTCAGTTCAAACCTCGATATCATTCCAATGAAACTCCCTCTTTCTGATGATGACATTTCAGCCAGTGGAATGACGGCCGAAAAGCTTCAAAGCTCCATTGTAATTGGAAGCAGATATTATATTGCTTTGAACCCCAATGCTGACGAGGCTTATGCAACCGCGGCAAAAGATTTTGTAAACTGGCTATATTCCGATGAAGCAGGCATGAGCGCCTATACCTCCGCTTTCGGCGGGCTTCCATTCAATTATTCTTATGGTGAAAACGCCGATACAAATATTGGCAATAACTCCAATGGTTCAAGTGATGATACCATTATCAACAATAATGGCAATGAGGATAACGACGCTGATGAAACCGTTCCCGGTGAAAATGGAACAAATTCCGATTCCCCCGGCGACGGCATAGGGGATAATTCGGCAGAAAACAACGAGAATAACCCCATTGGCAGTGATGTTCCTACAAAAACACCTAACTATAACATTACCGATTCTCTTACTGCCGCAGTCGCAAGATATTATGCTGAGGGCAACTGGATACCGGTCATGACTAATGCGCTTCCAGGCGATTGGCTTGAAAATACCTTTAGTTCAGGTTTGACAGATTACTGGGGCATGGAAACTTGGGGCACTGAGGAGCGTACCGGTCTTGTTGAAAAATTTATTGGCGGATGGAACGACCGCATAAACAAAAATGAAAACGAGAACGACAGTTCTAATGTAGGTTAACAAAAAGCACCCTTACGGGTGCTTTTTCTTTAATCTTTAATTATAATATTGATTCAAGTTTTTACTAGCTTTTCGTACGGCCTTTAATTATTATCCAGACGTTTTATCCCAATTTTCCGCCACAAAAATCAGCCTACTTCACCGGGCATTTTTACATTCGGCGCAGATATAGATATTAAATTTTAGTATTAAGCCCTTTACTTCTTTCAGTTTTTGATTATAAAGCCATGTGCTATGGCTTTATTTTGCCTTGACTCTTGGTTTTACAGCGTTGCTGAAAAATTTTATTTATTTCCTTGTAGTTATCGTTAAATTGTAAAATTGTTACACGATGCCAATTTTAAATATGAACCATTCATCCGTTACTTGTTTGAATCCCAATGATTCAAA
>CAZNVF010000062.1:0-8180 GCA_964576395.1 uncultured Oscillospiraceae bacterium | reverse complement strand
TAGTCCATATATTCTGCGATTTCCTTTTTCCATGCCGTTTCCATTTTCGATTTTTTCTCCATTTAAATTAGTATCCCTGCTACCTTCCGGCAGATTGTCGGGGTACTCTCATTATCCTGTTTTTCTTGTCTGCGAACAAGGGATTTGGTGAATTAGATGGAAATTTAATTACAAAATGAAAAAGAGCTATTCCTATCAGCCTCTTCGGGCACAGAAAACAAAAAATTGAGATTTACTACAAGGCTGTCGGCATTATTGAAATTGCCGGCGAAGATTGCATCGCACTTGACGGCAGGCTTGGGCAAAACCATAAAAAAAGAAAAATGCCTGACAGCGCAAAGCGGCGGCACAGCCATAAGGCTGCACCGCCGCTTTGCATAATTATTTTGTTACCGTACCTCAGCTAACACAAAAGCCCTGTATTTTTTATTATCGCGATTGTTCCTTTTAGCCAATATACTTAAAAATTATTCGGAAAACATTGGGGTCGAAAGGTAGCGCTCGCCGGTATCCGGAAGAAGTGCAACAATAATTTTGCCCTTGTTCTCTGGGCGTTTTGCAAGTTCCGTTGCAGCGAATACTGCCGCGCCCGAAGATATGCCCACAAGAAGTCCTTCCTCTTTCGCAAGGGCGCGCCCAGTTTCAAAAGCCTCCTCATTTTCCACAGTTATAATCTCATCATAAATTTGTGTATTAAGGGTATCGGGAACGAAGCCCGCACCTATACCCTGAATTTTATGAGGGCCAGGTGTACCTTTTGACAGCACAGGTGAGCCGGCGGGCTCCACGGCGATAATTTTTACGTTTGGGTTTTGGCTTTTCAGATATTCGCCAACCCCGGAGATTGTTCCCCCAGTTCCAACACCGGCAACAAAAATATCTACCTTTCCGTCAGTATCTTTCCAAATTTCAGGACCGGTAGTATTTCGATGAACAGTTGGATTCGCCATATTTGTAAACTGGCTCGGGATGAAGCTATTCTGGGTTTCAGCGGCAAGTTCCTGCGCCTTTGCTATAGCTCCTTTCATTCCTTTTGTACCATCTGTAAGAACAACCTTAGCTCCATATGCTTTTAAAAGATTTCGGCGCTCAATGCTCATTGTTTCTGGCATTGTAAGAATGATTTCATATCCCCTTGAGGCAGCCACTGCCGCAAGCCCTATTCCAGTATTGCCACTTGTGGGCTCAATAATTACTGAACCGGGCTTTAAAAGTCCTTTTTCTTCTGCGTCATCTATCATCGCTTTGGCAATTCTGTCTTTAACACTGCCTGCGGGGTTAAAATATTCAAGCTTTCCATATATTGTTGCTTCAAGTTTTCTTTTTTTCTGATAATTGCTAAGATTAAAAAGCGGTGTTCCACCTATGAGGTCCGTAATTCTTTCAAATGTGTGCATACAAGTTCTCTCCTTCTCAAATATTGGTTGCACTTTATTAAAAATATTTCAGGCTGTTTCAACATCGTTTTGACAAGTATACAATTTTCATAATGCAGCCTCCATAAAATTTAATTATACATTAAACCTATCTGTTTTATGTAAATTATTATATTATTTATTTATATTTATGTCAAGTCTTTTCACTAAATTTTGGTGATTCAATGCAGTAACCACCCTTCCTATTGACAAGCCCATTAAAAAATCTTATAATATATCTTATTAATTATATAGGATTTATGTGATTAATATTCTCTTTTTAATTAATTTTGGCCGATGCCGCACACAGCACCGGCCCATTTATATATAGGAATGGAGGCATCAAATGGTTATCTATGCTGACAATGCCGCAACCACCAAAATGAGCAAGACTGCTATAGACGCCATGCTCCCGTACTTTTACAAAATTTATGGCAATCCTTCAAGCCTTCATAGCGAAGGGCAGCTTGCTGCAAAAGCTCTTTATGATGCAAGAAAAACAATTGCCAAAGCTATTGGCTGCTCCGCAAAGGAGATCTTTTTTACCTCCGGAGGAAGCGAAGCTGATAATCAAGCTGTTCTTTCTGCCGCTGCTTTGGGTGAAAAAAACAACAAAAAACACATAATTTCGAGCGCCATTGAGCACCATGCTGTTCTTCATTCACTTGATAAGCTTAAAAAACAGGGGTTTGCAATCACTCTTTTGGGCGTTCATAAAAACGGAATAGTGTGTCCCGATGACTTGCTGAGAGCTCTTCGTCCAGACACGGCTTTTGTAACCATAATGTATGCCAATAACGAAATAGGAACTATACAGCCGATCGCCGAACTTGGCAATATCTGCCGTGAAAGAGGAATTATCTTTCATACTGATGCCGTTCAGGCAGTTGGGCACTTGAAAGTAGATGTAATAAATGACCACATTGATATGCTTTCGCTCTCCGCCCATAAATTTAACGGTCCTAAAGGCGTTGGTGCGCTATATGCAAGAAAGGGAATTACGCTTTCCTCCCTTATCGCTGGTGGGCCACAAGAACGCGGCAAACGCGCTGGAACTGAAAATCTTCCAGCTATTGTAGGAATGGCCGCCGCATTAAACGAGGCGGTAAATCACATGGACGAGCATACAGCAAAGCTTATTCCTTTAAGGGATAGACTGATAAATTCTCTTACAGAGATCCCCTATACAGTTTTGAACGGAGACCCGGTATTAAGGCTCCCCGGGAATGTGAGCGTTTGTTTCGAGGGAATTGAAAGCGAAGCGCTTCTTCTTCTTTTAGACAGTAAAGGTATTTGCGCCTCTGCAGGATCTGCCTGCACTTCCGGTTCCGTTGAACCCAGCCATGTGCTTTTATCTATAGGACGAAACCAGAGCATAGCAACCGGTGCTCTCCGCCTAACTATTTCGGAACAAAATACCCCGGAAGAAATTGACTATATTATAAAAGCTGTTAAAGAAGCTGTTGCACATTTGCGAGGCCTTTCTTCCGTTTAAAATTTATAAAATTAATTGTTTACAATTTCAGTTTTAAGCAGCACAAGGATAGTATTATGTATAAAAAAGCTATTATTGCCATGAGTGGCGGCGTAGACTCAAGCGTCGCCGCATACTTGATGAAAGAGCAAGGCTACGAGTGCATGGGCGTCACCATGAAGCTCTTTCACAATGAAGATATAGGAATTTCAAGAGAGCACACCTGCTGTTCATTGGATGACGTTGAGGATGCACGCAGCGTTGCTTTTACTCTTGATATTCCTTACCATGTTTTCAACTTTTCAGGGCGTTTTGAAAAAGATGTGATAGAGCGCTTTATAAATGCCTACGAAAATGGAATGACCCCTAATCCATGTATTGACTGCAACCGATATATGAAATTTGACAAGCTCTACCACCGTGCTGGTGAACTCGGCTATGACTATGTCGTCACAGGACACTATGCAAAAATTGCATATGACCCAAATTCTAAAAGGTATTTGCTCAAAAAGGCTCTTGACGGTGCTAAAGATCAAAGTTATGTTCTCTATTCTCTTTCTCAGGAGCAGCTTGCCCACACTCTGTTCCCGCTGGGCAACATGACAAAACCGGAGGTTAGAAAAATTGCCGAAGCTCACGGTTTTGTAAATGCTCACAAACATGATAGTCAAGATATTTGCTTTGTTCAAAATGGAAGCTATGCAGATTTTATTGAGCGCTACACAGGTAAAACCTACCCTGAGGGAAATTTTGTCGATATGGATGGCAACATTTTAGGTAGGCATAAGGGTATTATACGCTACACTGTTGGGCAGCGAAAAGGGCTTGGAATTCCTTTCCCTGAACCTATGTACGTGTGCAAAATTGAACCTTTGCATAACACTGTCACATTAGGAAAGGAATCTGAACTATACCGCTACTCTCTTGTGGCTAAAAACATAAACCTTATTTCCGTTTCACGGATAGAGAATCCTATGCGCGTTAAAGCAAAGGTGCGATATCGTCAGACCGAACAGTGGGCAACTGCAACGCAAACCGATGATGATACCATTCTTATTGAATTTGATGAACCCCAGCGTGCAGTTACAAAGGGCCAAGCCGTGGTTTTATATGATGGCGACACAGTTGTTGGCGGTGGAACCATTCAGTAAAAAGAAAAAGGCCGTTTTTGATCGGCCTTTTAAAATATATATAATTATCCATTTGCACACACCTCTTTTTCCGAAGTTGATGGAGGCATAATATAATTCCGTTCTTCTGCAATAAGTCCAAATTTTACTTTAATGCGTTCTAATTTTCTCGTCCAAGGGTCAGCCAAAGCCCAAAGCACTAGAAAAGTACACATTCCATGTGAAAAATCAAATGTAAAACTTGAAGCATATACTGCTAGAACTGTTTCCCAGGTTATTGGATCCACATACCCTACTATGAAGAAAAGATTCATGATCCATCCATAAAAGAATCCGCTTAAAAGCCCATATATGCAAAGGCGCATAGGCGCATGCCGCGTAATTTTACGGAGAAATATTAAGATATCCCCTCGGTTTGTATTATTCGGACAAATTTTATCCCAAAATTTTGACCTGAAATAATTCTTTTTTCCTTTATCTTCAAATAAATTGGCTTTTTTGAAAAGTCCGGCCATAAACCCTATCATTCCCCAACAGAACATTTGCCAAGGAGTCCATGGGCCTTGACCAAAAATAAAGTTGCTGACAAATCCTGTTAAGGCACCAGTTAAAAAACCTGTTTCCGCCCCAAACGCAACTCCGGTAATAATAACAATTGCAGAAACAGGTTTGAAATTAGGCAGTGGAACTATTGCAAAAAGCGTCCTTCCCACTACTCCAATTGCAGACATAACTGCAATTGGAATCATTTCTCTCGCTTGCGGCTTCTTTTTATCAAAAACGAGAAAAAACGGAGTAGCTGAAGCTATAAGAAAAATAAATCCAATTATGATATCTGAATTTAAAATTATATAATCCACGAAATTTCTTTCGTCAGTTACATTTACTGTAGGTCTGTGACTATGATAATATCCAAACGCCACCATCAATGTCGGAAGCACCGTAATTATTAGCAGGGCTGCTGCTCTTGTTCTTTTGCTAACAAATAATTTTTGCAAAGTGCAATCACCTCCTCACAGGTAATTGCTTTTGGAAAGTACTCTGCGGCAATTCTATTTGCATCGGTTGTATAGAACCTATTACCGGAAAAAAATTCATGTGGAGCATCAGCAGATATTGCAATACCATCAAACATCATTACACATCTATCTACATATGACGCCGCAAACTCCACATCATGTGTAACTATGAGCACCGAGCGTCCTTCGGATGTAATTTTTCGCAGCGCACCCGCAAGACATTTTTTTGCATAAGCGTCAAGACCTTTTGTGGGCTCGTCCAAAAGGAGAACATTTCCGTTTCTCAAAAGTAATTTTGCAATTGCTGCCCGCTGTGCTTCTCCGCCAGAGAGATCGTATGGATGCCTTTTGAGAAGTTTTTCCAGCTCCAGAAGCTTTACCGTTTCCTCCATTCTTGTTAAGTCTTCTTCTGCACTTTCCAAAAGTTCACGTTCGACTGTATCACATGTAAAAACGGACTGTACATTTTGTGGGAGCATACATATTTTTGCGTCTTTTGCTACGTCAACTTTTCCTCTGTACGGTTTCTTTATTCCAGAAAGAAGCTTCATTAATGTTGTTTTACCCGCTCCATTTCCTCCGAGAAGACACATAATTTCTCCTCTTTTCAGTTTTAAATCAAATCCACGTAAAATGTCCGCGCCTTTTTCGTCATACCTGAACCAAAGTTCTTCTGCTTTGAGCACAAAATCATTTTTATCTTTTTTATCTTTTTTCGCTTTTTCTTTCTTTATTTCTGTGTGCTCAAAAGTCTTTCTATCCCCAAGAATAGTTTTTATGGCTAGCCTTCCATCACGGACTGTTAACGGCATCTCATCTGAATCCAGTTCCGCGAAAATACGAACTGCACTAGGAAGCCCAAAATACAGCCTGCTTTTGTCTTTTTCTCCTGCCAGAGACATTGCTATCGTTCTCGGATCGCCGTATGCAAGAAGCCTCCCATTGTCCATGACCATAACTTTGTCTGCAGCCGGAAACACTTCCTCAAGTCTATGTTCAGTCATCAAAATTGCAACGCCAAGATCCTTGTTGATTCTTTTTACAGTTTCAAGAAGTGTTCTGGCCGCAAGAGGGTCAAGCATAGCCGTAGGCTCGTCCATAATCAAAAGTTTCGGACCCATAGCCATAACAGAGGCAAGGTTTAAAAGCTGTTTTTGCCCTCCAGATATTTCTGAAGTTTTTTTTCTGAACCAAGTCTCCATACCGAAAAACGATGCCATTTCAGCAACCCGCCGTCTTATCGCTGATGTTGGAAGCCCCATGTTTTCAAGGCCAAAAGCCAATTCATGCCAAACAAAATCAGTAACAATCTGATTATCTGGATTTTGTTGAACAAAACCTATTTCGGTAGCTGCTTTCATTGCATCAAGTTCATTTACTGGTATACCATTATACAAAACTCGTCCTTTTTTTGCTCCCGCTGGCGTTAATTCCGGTTTTGCCTGCAAAAGTATGGTCGTTTTTCCGCATCCAGAAGGTCCGCAGAGGACTATGTATTCTCCCTCTTCCATGGTAAACGAAACGTCATCAATAGCACGTCTTTCTGCATTAGGATATGCAAAACTCAATTTATCAAACTGTAAGAGCGCCATTTGATTGCCTCCTTCACTTCAAGAATACTCGGCAAAAAAACTAAAAGAGCAAAAGTCACATACATAACAATTCCTGGAACCCCAGTCACAATCTTTTCAAGTCTTGGGTAATATTCCATAAATCCATGACCGAATACCCTTCCAATAGTAGTTATCCCAACAAGAATCAAAATTACCGAAAGAGTCTTTGCGTCTCTTGAATCAAAATGAAATAAATGAAATGTACTTCTTCTTCTAAGCCCATAGCCTCTTGCTTTCATTGAGTCCGCTGTTTCAACCGCATTTTCCATACTCCATGTAAGAAGTGTGGAAAGATTGCGAAGTGACGTATTGAGCTTTTGAAAAAGTCTTTCGTCTTTTTCATATAAAAGAGAATAAGTCTCTGCAATAACAGCGCCTTGCTCTTTTATTGTCGGAATAAGTTTAAGCGTCATAGTTATAAGAAGTGACGCCCCTGGAGCTATCTGTCCAAAAAGATACAGAAATTTGTCGCTTGTCATTACTTCCTGATAGCATGTGAACCAAAAAATCACTGCGGCAAGCTGCATGGCCGAAACAATTCCATATACCACCGCTTCGAGGGTTATCCATTGATGAAAAAGCATAAACAACATTGTCACACCTTTATTATTAAAAAGCGGATTTGCTATTGCGATTAGAAAAAACATCGGCAACACAAAAACGAGCGTCGACCGCACTTTTTTCCAACCACGCAACTTAAGCGAAAATGCAATTGCTCCAGCAAGCGAAACCCCGCACATTATTGGATGCGTACATGATATTGTAAATCCCAGCACAGCAATAAAAAACAACATTGAAACTGCGGGATGGAGATCTGAAAAAAACCTCATCCGAACCTCACTCATGCGTATCCTTCCAATCTTTTCCATATTCGTTGGAATCACCATTTTCCAAATCACACCCAAGGTCACATGTGTAGTTCCACTCAATTTCATCACCGGCTTTAAGTAAGTAACTTCCACAGCCGCAAGTTGGATATAATTTATTTACACTGTACATCCATCCGCTCCAACGGCCTCCATCGAATTCATATAAGTTATTTATACCTTCTACATAAGCACTGCTTCCACTGCCGCCACTAAATTCTATATGTATTTTGTATTTTTCGCAAACACGTATTAAAACGTCAAGAACCGTTTCTCCTTCCTCAATCTCAACAGTAGTTTTAGGAAGAATCACTCCAGATGCTGGGATAATTCCTTTCCAAGTGGATTCAAGATGCATACCGTTATCTACCGCGGTTTGGCAATTTATAAGAATTGTAACCGTATCCGTAGCAGACTGTTCTCCATCCTTAATCAGAACCGATGAATCATTTTCTTCCTTTTGGCTTTCCTTATGTACAGCAGCAGTTCTATCCGCTGTTAACACATCTTTTAGCCATTCAAACCAGCTTTTCCCGTTATTTTCATCGCTAGCTACCTCACCGTTCTCTTCACCTGTATAATCCGATCCAATGGAGTTTCCATCTTTAAATTCACCGGTAGTTTTGTCACACGCTATAAGCGCCATAAGCATTAAAATACATA
>CAZNVF010000061.1:0-8189 GCA_964576395.1 uncultured Oscillospiraceae bacterium | reverse complement strand
CAAGGACAAATAAACAGCGGAAAAAGACTGCTTACGCTGACCTTACCCGCAACAAAAAGCGCATTATTAAGGGAATTTTTAAAGTTTTTTTCCTGAAAAAAATATTTGTTTCGCGACGGCTTGCTGAAAGTCAGCAAAAAAGGACCGGAGGAAAAGCCGGTTTTTGAAAAAGCGCGCGGATACGGATATGGATAGTTGGTCGATGCCCGGCAAGCATTATAGAAAGTGAAGAAATTGTGATGGCCAAAATTGATTTTTATTTTAATTGTAATTAAATATAACAATATATTATTATAACTTTAACATATTTTAGAATAAATGTGTTAGAAACAATAAAAACAGCGCTTTGACGTGGCAAGGTTTTAAAATGTTGCGGTAAAAGCGGAACTTTGGCATAAAATTGAAAAAATTTTTCTTTAAGAAAGGGAAAAATTCGAATGATACTTGCAAACTTGCTTTTAGTGTGGTAAAATAACATAAACTTAACATGCGGTATTATTTTAATAATGCGTGTTGGAATAATTACCCTGCAAGTTTAAAGGTTTTTAATGGCAGAGAGGGGCCGCGTCTAAAATGACGAAGAGAGAAACTCTGTTTATAAAAAACAATAAAATTCTAGGAGGAAAATTAAAATGAAAAGCACATTCTCAAAAGCAGTGGCTTTAGTTCTTGCTCTTGTAATGGTGCTCAGCTTCGCGGCTTGCAACAATGAGTCGAATAACGATCAGTCTGACTCTCAAGGCAACAGTTCAAACGAAACAGCCGCTGACAGCTACACTTTCAAGACCTATAGCTCTGCTTTGGCTACAAACTGGAACGAGCACACTTGGGAATCAAACGCTGACGATACTGTCAGAACCTATCTCACCAGCCCGTTCTGCACCATGTCCATTCTCGACTCTGAGAACGGCGTATACCAGTGGGTTTGGGAGATGGCTACCAGCATTGAAGATGTCACCGCGGATCATCAGGATGACCTTACGAAATACAATGTATTGCTTCCTGAAGGCCAGACCGTTGAGGAAACAACTGAAGGCTACGTTTTCCAGATCGACCTCAGACCTGAAGCGAAGTGGGAAAACGGCGAAGCAATTACTGCTGACGACTACATTTATTCTATGCAGCAGCTTCTTAACCCTGATATGAAGAACTACCGCGCAAACCTCTATTATTCAGGTGAAAACGCATTAGCGGGAGCTGAAGCATATTATTATTCCGGAAGCACCGTATGGCTTGATACTGTAGGCGCATATGCTATAGCAGACCTTGTGGCGGGCGAAGACGGCGTTTATGCCGCTGCAGACGGCACTCAGCTGAAGATTGCACCTTCAGACGCGCTTGAGTGGCTTGGAGGCAATTCTCTTGCTGATTATGTAGGCGCGTACGGCGACACGTATTTTGACGTTGAATCTTTTAACGCCCTTGTGGCTCTTGCGGATGAAAACGGATATGTTGACGTGACTGATGAGTCTCTTGAGCTTCTTGTAAATGTTATCACCTACTCTCCTGACTGGGGCGAGACTGATGTTGACGCTTGCAATTACCTTGTCTATGCGGAGAGCTTTGGCGAAACCACTTTCGACACTGTTGGTCTTTATAAAGTTAATGATTATACCCTTATATATATAACTCAGGCTCAACAGGATTATAACTATTTCCTTACCTCCTGCACCAGCACCTGGCTTGTGTATGAGGATCTTTATGAGGCTGGCAAAGACACAACCGGTTCCCTTGTAACCACTAACTACTGCACATCTGTTGACACCACCATGTCCTATGGTCCTTATAAACTCGAGTCTGTTCAGGAAGCTAAACAGATGGTACTTGTGCAGAACCCTGAGTGGTATGGTTATGAAGTTCAGGAAGACGGTTCGCTCCTCTCCATGACTGAATTTGAAGTTGACGGTGAGCATGTACAGCAGTACCAGACCACCAAGATTGTTATTGACGTAATGGATGACGCCGCCGCGAAACAGGCTTTCCTCAAAGGCGAACTCTCTGAGTGGGTTCCTAGTTCCGACGATCTTCTTACTTATTCCACAAGCGATGTTCTTTACAAAGTTGATGAAACTTATACTATGTCTTTCTTCTTCAACTGTGGCCTTAGTGCTCTTCAGGAGATGGATAAATCCAAAGGCAACACCAACTCTGTTGTTCTTTCCAACTACAACTTCCGTAAAGCAATGTCCCTTGCTATAGACAGGGCTGAGTATGTAACCGCGACATCCGGCTACAAACCCGCTTATTCTCTTATGAACAACCTCTATTTCTATGATGTATACAATGACCCGACTTCTTCGTACAGGAACTCTGAACCCGCAATGCAGGCCATTGTAAACCTCTATGGCGTTGAATACGGCGAGGGTACACCTTACGCAACCCTTAAAGAAGCTTATGACTCCATCAACGGCTATAACCTTACAGAAGCTAAAGAACTTATGGCACAGGCTTGCCAGGAGCTTGTTGAAGAGGGCCTTTATACTGAGGGCGAAAATATCTATGTACGTATCGGCTGGGCGAAAGGCGCTATTGATTCTGAAGCAACCAACTGCGTAGAGCTCTTTAACAAGATGATCAATGCCGCTCTTGAAGGTTCCGGCTTCGGCACAATAACCTTTGAGGCTGTCGGAAACATTGATAACCGTTATGACGCGGTTGCTAACGGCGAGTACGCCATTGGCTACGGCGCGTGGGGCGGCGCTGCTTTCTATCCTTTCCGTAACCTGCAGGTCTATTGCGACACTGAGCAATACAGCGTAAACGAAATCGGCTGCTGGGATCCTTCAAAAGAGACCCTTACTCTCAATGTAAAGGGCGAAGACGTGACCATGACTTGGAAAGACTGGTCCAACGCTCTTGTCGGCTCCGGTCGCTACGCGAATGAAGACAACGAATTAAAACTCGAAATCACCGCTCAACTTGAAGAGGGATTCCTTAATAAATATTATCGTATTCCTCTTGCGGGAACAACTTCCTGCTCCATGCTTGCATATCAGTGCAGCTATTATACCGAGAACTACAACATCATGTATGATTTTGGCGGAATGCGTCTCCTTAAGTACAACTATACTGATGCGGAGTGGGCTGACTTTGTTGCATCCCAGGGCGGCACTATTGCTTACGAATAATCAAACATACCTTTTGGCTATTTGAATATTCAAATCGTGAATGGCAAGGGAGGGCGCTAGTCCTCCCTTGCCACTAATGGTAAAATTAAAAACCTTTTTTGAATAGACATTCTGTTCTTCGGTAAATATTGCCAATCCTTTGGTTTGTTGTTTTTGTAAGGATATTTTTTCCTTTATGGATCAGCAATCTTTACGGAAGAACGGATAATATTTTTTGGGAAAAAGGTCTTGTTTAAGGAGAGATGTTTAGTGGGTAAATATATTTTAAAACGGCTTATTTTAATGATTTTTACCATGTTTGTCATTATAACCATTTGTTTTATGCTTATCAGACTTTTGCCTAGAGAACTTCCAACCGATAAGGTGCAGGCCGCGGCTATTGCCGCCCGGTGGGACGCCCTTGGCTATAACGAGCCGCTGATAACGCAGTACATCATTTATTTGAAAAATATATTTACGGATTGGGATTTCGGTACATCCTGGTACATATCTTTCCGTACCCCTGTTTGGGATGTTCTTACAAGCAAGCTTTTTCCTACCATTATGGTAAACTTTTTGTCGCTCTTACTTGCCATTCCTGTAGGACTTTTAACCGGTATTTTTGCCGCGATTAAAAAGAACACATGGTGGGATTCCCTTATAAGCACATCGGTAATGATATTCATTTCCGTTCCGGTATATGTTTACGCCTTTTTAGTGCAGTACTTCCTTTATTTTAAGCTTGGGTGGATACCCGTTACGGTTTACTCCCTTGCTGACGCCGGCGGCAGCTGGTTAACATGGAAGATGCTTTACAGCATGATAGGGCCGATTATAGCGCTTTCGTTTTCTGAAATTGCAGGGCTTTGCCGTTTCACAAGGGCGGAACTTACAGAAACACTTACATCCGACTATATGTTGCTTGCACGCACAAAAGGACTTACAAGATCGCAGGCCACGGTTCGCCACGCACTCAAAAACGCTATGGTGCCAATACTCCCTATGATAATCGGTTCTTTCATAAGTATTATGAGCGGCTCTTTCGTAATTGAGCAGATATTCTCCATTCCTGGTGTTGGCCAGCTTTATATTCAGTCTATAAACCTTTTGGATTATGATGTGTTCATGATGGATACGGTTTTTTATACTTTTGTTGGGCTTCTTGCCGGAATAGTTGTGGATATCAGCTATGGCTTTATTGATCCCCGTATAAGAATGGGAGAGAGGTGATATGGCTGTGAGTAATTCTGAATACAAACATATTCCCGCGGAAAAGTTTAGATTTGTGAACGAGGGGGAAAGGCTTAGCGATAAAAAATTTGACGATAAGCCCATAGGTTACTTCAAAGACGCGTGGATACGCTTCCGCAAAAATAAAGCTTCGGTTTTAGCAACGGTTATTATCATTTTTATTGTCCTTTATGCTTTTCTCACCCCAATTTTAACTACAAAATTTGACAGCACTTTCTTAGATACCTATTACGCGAAAAAAAGTCCGAGGAACCTTGTCCTAAGGGAAATTGGTATTGCCGACGGCGGAGTGAAAAAAAACTTTTCTGAGAAAGGCCTTATTAAAGCCATTGCCATTGGCATAGGCGCGGAGGACTGGGATGGCCGCGGTGTCACCCTTGAAGAGGGCATGGAAAGCTATTACCAGCCCATGCTCAAAATTGGCGAGGGTGTTACCAGCACGGACGCTCTTAAACGTGAGGTGGTTAATTACTCAGGAAAGATAGATTCCTATCTTGAGGTGGGCTTTATCTACAAAAGTATTGAGCAAAGCGAATACCGTGCTATCGTCGAGTTTGAGGAAGAGACCGGAATAAAGGTGCTTTACCCCCTTGTGGAGGATAATGAATATAACCCTGACTCCAGCGATGCAAACAACTGGTATAAAATGGTCAAAAACGCGCCTGTGAAAGTTTCTGCCGATGGCAGCGTAGAGAGCATCAAATATGAACCCGGAATGGTGCTGGAAGATAACTATAAGCGCGATGCCGACGGAAACGTCAAATATTATGAATATACCGGCGGCGGTACCCATGAAACAGCACAGTATAAGGTGCGCGTTCTTTATTACAATTATTATGTATTCAAAAACGGTTTTGAGCCGGAATATCTTTTAGGAACCGACAGCCAGGGCTATGACCTTTCTCTCCGTCTTGCGGGCGGTATAAGGCTCAGTCTTCTTATTGCAATTTCTGTTTCTGTAATAAACTTTGTTATCGGCGCCATTTACGGCTCCATCGAAGGCTATTACGGCGGCGTAGCAGACCTTACTATGGAGCGTATTTCAGATATTCTTTCAGGCGTTCCGTTCATAGTTGTCGCCACGCTGTTCCAGATACACCTTGCCACTAAGGTCGGGGCAGTGCCCTGCTTGCTTTTTGCCTATGTTTTAACAGGCTGGATCGGAACGGCTTCCCGTGTAAGAACTCAGTTCTACCGTTTTAAAAATCAGGAATTTGTAATGGCGGCAAGAACGCTTGGCGCAAGTGACAAAAGAATTATTTGGAAACATATTTTCCCAAATTCCCTGGGTACTATTATCACTTCCAGCGCGCTTGTTATACCAAGTGTTATTTTTACCGAGAGTATGCTCAGCTTCCTTGGTATTGTAAAACTTGGAACAGCCCAGCAAACCTCCCTTGGAACCTTGCTTTCAGACGCAAGCGGCATCTGGACCAACTATCCTCATCTTATGATTGTTCCTGCTATTGCAATTTCCCTTTTGATGATTTGTTTCAATCTTTTTGGCAACGGTCTGCGTGATGCATTCAACCCGTCGCTTCGTGGTGTGGAGGATTAAGCTATGGATAAAATTCTTGAAGTAAAAAACCTTAAGATATCCTTCCGTACCTCTAATGGCACGCTGAAGGCTGTTCGCGATATATCCTTTGACCTTGAACGCGGAAAGACGCTTGCAATAGTAGGTGAGTCCGGTTCTGGTAAATCTGTAACAAGCAAAGCAATACTTGGTATTCTTGCCGGTAACTCAATTATTGAGGGCGGCGAGATCCTCTATGACGGCAAGGATCTTCTTAGGATTTCTGAAGATGATATGTGTAAAATTCGTGGTGATAAAATCTCCATGATATTTCAGGATCCACTTTCTTCACTTGACCCGATCGTTAAAATAGGTAAACAAATCACCGAGGCTATGTTGCTTAAAAACAAAGCAAGCCGCAGGGAGGCAAAAAAGAGCTTTAATTCACTTCTTTCTTTACTTAAGAAGAATATGCTTGAAGCAAATGATCCGGGTGAGGCCGATAAAATAAATAAGCTGATAGATACTCTTAATAAAATGAGTATTGAAGGTAACCGGCTTGAAAACAGCTATAATCAAGCGAACACAGAGGCTATTGAGCTTCTTGCAAGTATCGAAGATTTTCTTTTCAGGGCAAGCAAAAAGCAACGCCTTGACGTAAAAAAGAATCTTTCGGAGTTTGAAAAGCGCATTGGTAAAGTTAAAGACCAGTTCCTTACCGTTAAATATGACGAACGGCTCAAAGATCTTGGCTCTGAGCTTTCCAAAGCAAGAAGTGAGTATACCCCCCAGAAGAAGAAAGATGAAAGCGCTACAGTTCTTTCAGATGACATAGTTTCCGTACTCGAAAAGCTCAAAGAAATCCTTCAGGAGATCACTGCGCAAAAAGCTCCCAACTTTTTCCGTATAGGGTATTATAAGCTGAATAATCCGGAGGCAGACCTTACGGCAAAACCTTTGGATGAACTCAATGAGCTTGCGCTTGAATACTTGAATGAAAACTTCATGTATGAGTTCATCGCGCTTGAAACAAAAGGTGTTGAATACTCCTTTAATGTTGCGCTTGAAAAGAAAAAGGAGATTATTCCAAAGCTTAAGGAAGCTGAAAAGTTCTATTCCGGCGAATTCAGTAAAGCCAATGCTATGAGGCTTTGTAAAGAGCTTTCAGCGGGTGTAAACGCGTCAATTGATCGTCTTGAAATTAATAAAGACAGCGTTGCGTATACTTTCCAAAGCGCCCTTTCAAACGCAATAGAAAAGTATTTCTTCTATAAGAAGAACAACCCTAAGGAAGAGGCGCGTTTTGAGCGCCAGTCGAAAAGGCGGGAAGCACTTATTGCTAAAGGCAAGAACGTAAGCTGGAAAGTTGTTCCGAAAGTAGTTTTTGACCTTGACGAGCTAAAAGCAAACATTGTTGCGGTTATTGAAAGACTTATTGTCCGCTATGAAGAGTATATTGCAAATGCGGAAGAACTCGACTTTAAAGAGAGAAGCGTTGGCCTTATCGACTACTTTAAAGAGAAGGCTTCTCAGGTAGTTTACCACGTTACCAAAAGAATGGCTAAAGAAAAAGCCATTAAGCTTATGGAGGAAGTGGGCATTCATGAGCCCAGAACAAGGTATTATCAATACCCGTTCGAGTTTTCTGGCGGTATGCGGCAGCGTATAGTTATAGCTATTGCTCTTGCAGCTAACCCGGATATTCTCATTTGTGATGAGCCGACTACTGCTCTTGATGTAACCATTCAGGCACAGATTCTTGAACTTATTAACAAGCTCAAAGGGGAACGCAATCTTTCTGTCATATTCATTACACATGACCTTGGTGTTGTTGCAAACATGGCTGACGACATAGCGGTCATGTATGCGGGAAAAATTGTCGAATATGGCACTGCGGATGACATTTTCTATGATCCTCGCCATCCATATACATGGGCGCTTCTATCCTCTATGCCGGATCTTGATACCAAAGAGAAGCTTGATGCCATACCAGGAACACCGCCAAATATGATTTATCCGCCTAAAGGTGATGCTTTTGCAGAACGCAATAAGTATGCAATGGAGATAGACTTTGAAGAACATCCTCCGTTTTTCCAAGTTTCCGACACTCATTATGCCGCAACTTGGCTTCTTCATCCGGATGCACCAAAGGTAGAAGTTCCGAAGGCAATCACTGACAGAATCCAGCGTATGTTAAGCAAATCCGGAGGTGAGCAGAATGGAAAATAATAATCGTGAAGTTTTGCTCAGGGTTGAGCATTTAAGCCAGCATTTTGGAAAACTTAAGGCTGTAGATGATGTCAGTTTCGACATAA
>CAZNVF010000060.1:0-8214 GCA_964576395.1 uncultured Oscillospiraceae bacterium | reverse complement strand
TTGTTTTCAATCCTTGTTTTGGTGATACATGGTATAACATAAATATCCTCCTCGATTCCCGATCTACCGAGCGCCCTCGACACAATAATTATACCAAAAAATATCTTATAATTCAATGTTCATTCTCATCTTCACTCCTCATCGGAGTACTCTCACCCCAAAAAAGAGGCGTCCGGCAGTTCCACATCAAACCGCTCATATGGCTTGTATGTTCATGCGCTATCCAAACGGAGAAGCTGGCAGTTGACCGTGTTATCCAAGCGGATCCGCTGTTCTGCTGAACGAGGCGCTATAGTAGTTTTTCAGTGTAAAATATGCACAGGCCACAATATGCATTATTACCACAAGGCCATCAAAAGAAAAGCCGTGCTTTTTATACACGGCTCAAAAATTATTGTACGGTTGGCCTCATCAGCGGTAATGTTATCACTGCTTTGTAAAGGTCTCCGTCAAGTAATATTTCAAAAGTACCTCCACAAAGATCTGTAAGGGACTTTGCTATTGAAAGGCCAAGACCGTTACCCTCGCTTTGGCCCCGGGATGAATCCTCCCTTACAAAGCGCTCCATGAGCATTTCCGCCGACATATTTAGCGGCTCTCGTGAGATGTTTTTCATAATGATCACAGCCTTTCCTTCAGCCGCCGTAAGGTCAAAATATGCCCTCGTTCCAGGTTGGGCATACTTGATTATATTCTGTATAAGGTTATCAAAAATGCGCCACAGAAGCCGCCCGTCAGTATATGAAAAAATTTCTTTCTCCGGAAGATTTATTACAGGCGTTATCTCTGCCAATTCAAAACGTTCCGTAAATTCACCTACGGACTGGTTCACAAGTTCGCCTATGTTAATTTTTTCCCTGTTTACAGTTATAGCACCGCTGGAAGCCTTTGACGCCTCGACCAAATCTTCAGTCAGTTTTTTCAGCTTCATGCTCTGGCGCTCTATCACTTCAATATAACCCTCGGCCGTTTCATTCTTTATATCCTCTTTTTTTAACAGATCGACATAAGAAACTATGGAGGTCAACGGTGTTTTAAGGTCATGGCTTACATTTGTGATAAGTTCTGTTTTAAATCGCTCGCTCTTCATCCGTACCTCAACTGCTTTCGACATTCCCTCTGCCGCGCTATTTAAATTTGCTCCATGGTCTTTAAGCCCAGGCCAAAGGCCTATGGTGTTTACTTTATAGTTAAAATCTCCCCGAGAGATTGCTTCGCCACCTTTTTTAAGGCTTTTTAGCTGCACAGCAAACCAAATCACTCCGGCAAGACCCATTGCGTCAATAAAGATAAGGAGCAAAAATGCAAGCGGTCCTATTCCTGTGTTTGGAATAGATATGGCCAAAAGGAAGTTTATAAATGTAAATCCGCAGTAAACAAGTGCAAGCCCCCAAGTTTGAGGAATTGCAAACACCAACCACTTCATAAAATGCCAAACGCCGACAATAACTTTATAAGTTATGCTGTTCTTCCACCAACCTTTTACTTTTGCTCTTGCAGCAATGCTTACAAAAATAATAAGCCCACAAATTGTAATTACTTCGCTGCATATCGGTATCATCGCTATATACCTTGCGCTTTGGTTTACATAGTAAAAAACTTCTCCAAATTGAGAACAAGTTATAATAATAGGAATGATAAGGCAACTTATAAGAAGATCCCATGGCATTCTATTGATTCCAATGAGTTTCACTTCTCCCGCGCTGGTTTTTCCGGCGAAAAGCATAAGGTAGAAAAACGCCACAAAAAACATAAAAATTGACGCCACACCAAGAACCATGATATTTCCGCTGTATGCGTAAAGTAAGTAATAGATATATGCTGAACCTCCATACTGCACGGGAAGATTTATGTAGCCTTCGGCAGTATATTCATTCACTGTAGTTCCGTCAGGCGCAACTTCCTCTAAATAATAATCTTCTATAACCATATAGGAATCGGTAATAGTAGTATCAATTACCACATTTCCGTCTTGGTCGGTTATCCTGTAAGAGAAATTTCCGTCATCATAATAATCTTTAAGGCCAGAGATATCGTTCCAATATACATAATGTCTCACCTCGGCAAGTTCGTTTAATACGAAGTCATAACATATGCTGCTTTCCTGGAATGGCACGTCATTTTGACTGAAAATGTTTTTGTTAACGCTGTATACTACAGCAACAGTACTCAACACCATAATGGGAACACATATGCATACGGTCAAAAACGCCGCAGCTTTCATCCAAATACTGCCTATAAATTTTTTCATTATTTATCCTCCAGTTTATACCCTTTTCCCCATACCACTTTCAAATATCTGGGGTTGGCCGGGTCGATCTCAAGCTTTTCACGCAGATGACGAATGTGTACTGCAATAGTACCCTCAGCACCGAGAGGATCACTGTTCCAAACAGCAGTGTATATTTCTTTTGACGAAAATACCTTTCCCGGATTTTGAAGAAAAAGCTTCAAAATCTCATACTCTGTTGGCGTTAAATATACCGGCTCACCATTTAGCGTTACAGACTTGCCGCTGTCATCTAACTCTATTCCCCCTATTGCAATAGCTTCCGGCTTACGTTCCATTCCTCCAAGATAAGCATAGCGTCTGAGCTGTGCCTTTATTCTTGCTATTACCTCCAACGGGTTGAATGGCTTTGTTATATAATCGTCAGCCCCTGCTGTAAGGCCAAGAATTTTGTCGTTATCCTCGCTTTTCGCCGTAAGAAGTATCACTGGGGCATTGCTTGTTTCCCTCAGCTTTGCTGTGGCCGCAACACCGTCAAGCTTTGGCATCATTATATCCATTAAAATCAAGTGTACCTCATTTTTTGCGATAACATCAAGGGCAGCCGCACCGTTTTCGGCTTCAAATACTTTATACCCTTCGCCCGAGAGATATATTCTAAGCGCGTTTCTTATATCCCTGTCGTCATCGCAAATAAGAACATTATACATACTCCTCACCTCTATAAATAGTTTAACAAGAAAATCCTTAAGAATAAAGCCGTTAAACCTTTAAGAATTTTTTAAGATTATCTTTTCAGTATAACAACATGGATAAAATATTGCAACAAAAAAGGCCCGGAAACAGTTTCCGGGCAGTTTTTCTATGTCTGTATTCTTTTAAATCATCTGTTTTGTTTATATTTGCGAATGTCGTCTATGATTTGCTGAATATGGGCTATTTCCTCACAGGAAAGATCGCTGACATTGAGGAAGCGTTCACTGTCAAGATCAAGCAGATAATCGGTTGAAACATTAAAGATTTCAGCAAGCTTTATAAGTATTTCTACGGAATGCTGAATGTTGTCATTTTCCCAGTTGGAAACGCTTTGTTTAGTAACCCCAATAAGCTCTGCCAATTTTACTTGACTTATATTTTTAGCAAGCCGCAGTTCCCGAATTCTTCGATTGAGCATAGCATTCTCCCAAAAATACAAAATATAAATACTGTGGTATTGTTATATTGTACTTTTATTGTAGGGGGAATATACCATGGGCCTTTTTGATAAATTGTTCGGAACACCAAAACAAAATAAAGCCGTTGCTCCGTTAAAACATGTTCTAGAAGAGCAACAGCTTTATAACCTTTGTATTGAAAAGTATAAAATAATGGCATCCGAAGGAAAAGTTATTGACTGGTATTGTGTGGAAAAAACGAGTAATGATATATATCCATATCCTTGCGCGACAGAATGTGAACAAAGATATTTTAATGATCCAACATATCAAGTACTGCGTGGTGACGCTATAAGCATTGTTTGTTTAATTCACAACTATGTAGAAGGGTTATACGAAGAAAATAATAATAGCGATATAACTGTTCACAAAGATTATGATAAAGCAAATTATTGGAAAAGTGTTCTTGTTAAAGGTGCTGAAGGTGGAAATCGTAGTTTTCAGGCAGCATTGATTACAGGGGGATATCTTTGTGACCTGTGGAATCCGGAGAAAGAAAGAATGACTTTTAAGGATAAATACGAAAAAGCTTTGTTTTTAGATGCGCAAAACGGAAGTACAAAAGCACAGTATGCAGTAGCACAATTTGAGCTCGATGGTGCAATAAGAGGCAGTCAAAAGAAAAAAGAATATCTTGAAAGTGCAGCAAGAGATGGCTATGGCGACGCATACTATTGGCTTGCTAAAGATTTTAAAAGAACTAAAGAATGGGATGAAAAAATACCCATAACTTACGGTGATGAAAACAGTTGTTATTTTTATTCTTTATATCTCAAAGGGGCTAACACCAATAACGGTGCTTTTGTTGGTCATATGCAGGATTGGGTTGCTGACTGCTATCAGAATGGTGAATGTGGCTTTCCAGAAGATTTGGAAAAAGCAAAATATTATTATTCTTTAGCCGTAAAAAATGGAAATAGTGCTTCAAAAAGCAGTTTAAATTATATCTTAAGCAGGAGGTAAAAAAATGAGCGACGATTATTGCAAATGCAAAAACTGTAAGTATGCCGACCCTTCCACAAGGGAGCCCGGCAAGAGCTGGAAATGGCATTGCGACTGGTACAGTACATATGAAGACCCGGATGAAGTCCGTGAGTGCCCCCCATCACAAAGAAAGCTAAAGAAAGTCCCCGCTCTTGCGAGCGGGGACTTTCTTTAGCTTTTATTATCTTTTATTACATATCGCGGCAGGCGACTATATTTATTCCCGTTCCAAGCACGTTTTCAAGAAGAATATCGCCGCATTTTACCGGAGAAGTAACAGAAATCTTATTGATCTCCTCCATCACTTCAAATATTTTTTCTTTTGGAATATCCCCATTAGTCTTTACTGGGATTCTTGGGTGAAGACCGCCCTTTATTTCTACTGTAGTAGAAATGGTTCTTTTGGGGCAGGTCAGCTCCTGAATTGCATATTCTCTCCCTCTTGGGCATGAAAAACCTTTCACGGTTGCTTCGGGGTTTTCGGTGTCAAGAGTGACAAGGCAGCCCTTCGGGCAGCAAATACAAGTTATGGTCTTAAGCATGCTTTACTCGCCCTCCTTTACAATGCATATCTCAATATTTTTTCCATTTGCCATCTCAAGCATTTTTTTCGGGATAATGAGTTTTTCCATTTCAGCAGGAAGCATTTGGTCATGTTTTTTGCTCATGAGTACAGCATCACCACATTTAACTACAACACTTGCATCTTTGAGCACCGCTTTTACACGGAAGAGCACTTCAATAAAGTTATCAACTTTAGAAACAGTGACTTTTTGGGGAACAGTGTAGCTGACAAAATTACCGTTAATAAGATTTATAGGCTGTTCAGTTTCCGCTTTGGTTTTGGAGTTTTTAGCTTTGAGATATTCTGCCGCGGCTTTGCCCGCCCTTTCAGACTCATGCGTTACAAAGTCCACAAGGTCGTGAACATGAAGCACGTTGCCGCAGGCAAAAATGCCCTCGACGGAGGTCATCATATCCTCGTTTACAACGGCGCCGTTTGTACGTCTGTCAATTTCAATTCCTGCAGAACGTGTAAGCTCGTTTTCTGGAACAAGGCCGACAGAAAGAAGCAAGGTATCAACGTCAAACTCTATCTCTGTTCCGGGGATTGGGTCATACCCGTCGACTTTGCTGACAATAACTTTGGAAAGGCGGCCGTTTTCGCCCTTTATATCGGTTACAGTGTGGCTAAGATATAGGGGAATACCATAATCGTCAAGACACTGAGCTATGTTACGTTTAAGGCCATTAGAATAAGGCATAAGCTCAACTACCGCCTTAACTTCCGCCCCTTCAAGAGTCATTCTTCTTGCCATAATTAGGCCTATGTCGCCCGAGCCAAGAATGAGCACCTTTTTGCCCACCATATAGCCTTCCATATTTATGTACCTTTGGGCTGTTCCAGCGGTGAAAATTCCAGACGGGCGCTCACCTGGAATAGCAATTGCCCCACGGGTCCTTTCACGGCAGCCCATAGCGAGCACTATGGCGCCGGCATCTATTTTCATATAGCCCTCAGCTTCGCTGATAGCATAGATCGACTTTTCAGGGGTTATATTAAGAACCATGGTATCAGTTTTTACCTCAATGCCGGTTCCTTCAAGGCGGTCAATAAATCTTTGAGCATATTCGGGGCCGGAAAGCTGTTCTTTGAAAACATGAAGCCCAAAGCCGGAATGTATGCACTGGTTGAGAATGCCGCCAAGCTCTCTATCACGTTCGATTATAAGTACGGAGTCAACACCGTTTCTTTTTGCCTCTTCAGCGGCAGCGAGGCCCGCAGGGCCGCCGCCCACTACAACTAAATCATAATACATTAGCGGCACTCTCCTTTCGAGGTTTTTCCAGTAAGTATGTATGAACCCTCTTTGTCAAGAAGTACATCAACTGGGTCCATATGAAGCTCTCTTGCAATTATATCAAGAACTCTCGGTCCACAAAAACCACTTTGACAACGGCCCATGCCCGCGTTGCAGCGGCGCTTAATACCGTCAAGAGTGCGTGGTACTATCGTTCCATGAAGTGCGTCAACTATTTCACCTTCGGTTATGGTTTCGCAGCGGCAAATAACACGGCCATAAGCCGGATTCTCTTTTATTGCTGCAGCCTTCTCCTCATCGGAAAGTTCCTTGAAGCGAAGATGTTTATGCCCCCCCTTAAACTCAGCCTTCTTTTTCGACGGTACACCGGCCTTCAGAAGCATATCCACAACGTCAACAGCTATTGCCGGAGCCGCGGAAAGGCCCGGTGATTTGATACCCGCAACGTTCATAAAATGATCATCCGCATAAGAGAAACCAATTATAAAATCTTTTGTGCTGGGTTCGCTTCTAAGACCTGCAAAGTTCCTTATACACTCACGGAAGTTCACCGCGGAAGTTGTCTTCTTACTTGCCTCCATAACGTGATTAAGGCCCGCACGGTCAGTTTTTACATCATCCTTTTCGCAGCCGGGGTTTGCATCCGGTCCAACAATAAGATTACCGTGAACGGTTGGCGCAACAAGAACGCCTTTGCCAAGGGGACCGGGACACTGGAACATAACATGGTCGAAAAGTTTCCCCTGCGATTTGTCAAGAAGGTAATACTGCCCACGGGATGAATCTATACTAAAGCTGTTATCGCCAACCATATTGGCAATAGTATCGCTGTAAACGCCTGCAGCGTTTACTACAAATTTTGCCTCAATATTTTTTTTGCCCTTGCCTATTATTACAAAATTTTCGTTCTCTTTACTTATTCCAGTCACTTCATAGCAAAGCTCAAGGTCAACACCGTTATCAACTGCCTGTTCGCCAAGGGCAAGCGCCAACTCCCAAGGGTTGACTATACCTGCGCTCGGCGCATAAAGGGCGCCTACACACTCAGCTGATACATTTGGCTCCATCTTTCGAACCTCTTCACCGCTGAGTATTTTCATATTTGGAACACCATTTTCCACGCCTTTTTCATAAAGGCGATTAACAGTCTTCATATCATTTTCACTAAAAGCAAGAACGAAAGAACCGCAACGTCGGAAAGGAACATCAAGCTCATGGCATAGCTCCTCAGCCATTTTGTTTCCTAAAACGTTGTACTTTGCCATAAGAGTACCGGGTTCAGGGTCATAGCCCGCATGAATTATAGCGCTGTTGGCACGAGTGGTTCCCATGGCAACATCGTTTTCTTTCTCGATCAGCACAGTTTTGCAGTTGTAGCGGGAAAGTTCCCTCGCTATTCCGCACCCGATTATGCCTGCCCCAATCACAGCAACGTCATAGACCAATTAATAACTCCCCTTTCGGCAGTTTAAAAAGAGCGGCATGAAATAAGCCTCCAGTTTTTACTGCTAAGCCCCCTCAAACACGCTCTAAATTTCTGCGAATATTTTTACATCTATATTATATCAAAACGGCAGGAATAATCAATATTCCTTTTGATTTAAATTTTATAAAATCTTCCCTAAATTTTGCTTTTCTTACATCAAACAGTGCTATATATAGCTTTTTCCTGTGGAAATTGAAGATTTAAAAAAGATAATGTATATTGTTACTTCTCTCCTCTTTTGACTGGTCAGTTGGAACTTTTGAAACTTGAGGTCGCTAATTTTGGAAAGAGGTAATGTTTTGACCAAATACTTTTTACGGTACCGCCCTGAGAAACATATTTTATACGGTGCGCTCGGTGTATGCATAAAATTTTCAAATCGCCGTTTCCATAAATATATTTTTTATTCGATATGAGCTGTCCCAGATAGGGACAAAATCAAAATCAGTGTTCAAAGGCAGCGATAATCGGTTTTGG
>CAZNVF010000059.1:0-8259 GCA_964576395.1 uncultured Oscillospiraceae bacterium | reverse complement strand
ACTGTCATATTCACAGTTTGTACCAGGAAAAGCGGGAATGAGCACTTTGGGTTTTGGTACCTTTACCGCTGGCGTTTTGCGCCCAGCTGCATGGTATTCAAAGTTCTTCATAGGGGAATTGCTGCTTGGAATATTGCAGGTATAAACGCTTTCAAGTTTGCCCTCGTAAATTGCCAAAAGCTCGCCAAGCTCAAGGCTTTCGCCATTATAGCTGAGTTTACCATCGCCCGATACGGTACCGAGCAGCTTTCCGCAGGGGACAGCTACAGTGGTTTCCAGAACAAAAGCGCCGTAGTTATAACCAAAAATTTCTTCAACGGAAACGCTGGGATCATAGCGGAAGCCAAGGGAGTTTCCAAAGCACATTTTCATAACTGCCTCAGCAACGCCGCCAATGCCCGGTGTGTAGCAGGAGACGGCTTTTCCGTTGCGAAGAAGCTGTGTAACTTCCTCAAAATTGTGAAGAAGGGATTCGGTTACCGGAAGGCCGTTTTCATCCTTTTCCGGGGCAAGCAAATATACTCTGTCGCCGGTATTTTTAAATTCGGGCGATACAGCTTCGCCCGCTTTGCCGGTGGTTACGGCGAAGGAAACAAGCGTCGGCGGAACGTCAAGCTTTTCAAAGGTACCGCTCATGGAATCTTTGCCGCCTATTGCGCCAACTCCAAGCGCCTTTTGCGCCTCAAACGCGCCAAGCAAGGCGGAAAGGGGTTTGCCCCAGCGGCTGGGATCCTTTCCAGGTTTCTCAAAATACTCCTGGAATGTGAGATATACATCATTAAAGGAAGCGCCGGAAGCGATCAGCTTGGAAACGGATTCCACCACAGCAAGGTATGCGCCGTGGTATGGGCTCTGCTCGGTAATGAATGGGTTATAGCCCCATGACATGAACGAGCAGTCGTCGGTGTGCTTTTTCTCAACAGAAATTTTCTGCACCATTGCCTGGATCGGCGTAAGTTGGTTTTTGCCGCCAAAGGGCATAAGCACGGTTCCGGCGCCTATAGTGGAATCAAACCGTTCGGAAAGGCCGCGCTTTGAGCAGACATTTAGGTCGCCTGCAAGAGCTTTGCAATTTTCACTAAAGCTGCCAGTCACCTCTTTTTCCTTATAACGGAGCTTAGGGGGCGCAATGTCGATATGTTTTTCCGCGCCGTTAGAATCAAGAAACGCGCGGCTTACATCAACAATTTTTTTGCCGTTCCAGCTCATAACAAGGCGGGGGCTCTCGGTCACAACGGCCACCTTTGTGGCCTGCAAATTTTCCTTTTCCGCAAGAGCAAGGAAGTTTTCAAGGTTTTCCGCTTCTATGACGACGGCCATTCTTTCTTGGGATTCGCTTATGGCAAGCTCGGTGCCGTCAAGGCCGTCATATTTTTTTGGAACAGCGTCGAGGTCAATGTCAAGGCCGTCGGCAAGTTCGCCTATGGCAACGGAAACACCGCCTGCGCCGAAGTCATTGCAGCGCTTTATCATGCGGCAGGCCTCGGGGTTACGGAAAAGGCGCTGCAGCTTGCGCTCCTCCGGAGCATTGCCCTTTTGCACCTCCGCGCCGCAGGTTTCAAGTGATTTGGACGTATGAGATTTGGAAGAACCGGTAGCGCCGCCGCAGCCGTCGCGGCCGGTGGCTCCACCAAGAAGTATTACAACATCTCCGGGAGCGGGGCGCTCGCGGCGGACGTTTGCCGCGGGTGCAGCGGCAATAACCGCGCCTATCTCCATACGTTTTGCGGCATATCCCGGGTGATATATTTCATCAACAATGCCGGTGGCAAGGCCTATCTGGTTGCCATAAGAGGCATAACCCGCCGCAGCGGTGGTTACTATCTTCCTTTGGGGAAGTTTGCCCTTAATGGTCTCGCTTACAGGTTTTAACGGGTCGGCTGCGCCCGTAAGGCGCATTGCACCGTACACGTAAGAACGGCCCGAAAGCGGGTCGCGAATGGCGCCGCCAATACAGGTGGCGGCCCCGCCAAAGGGTTCGATCTCGGTGGGGTGGTTGTGCGTCTCATTTTTAAACAGAAGGAGCCAAGGCTCTTTTTTGCCGTCAACCTCCACATCAATTTTCACGGTGCAGGCGTTTATCTCTTCGGACTCATCAAGCTTATCAAGCTTTCCGTGTTTTTTAAGGTATTTTGCCGCAAGGGTACCTATATCCATAAGGCATACGGGTTTAGTACGTCCAAGCTCACGGCGGGTTTCAAGGTAATCGTCATAAGCTTTTTGAAGAAGCTCGTCCTCAAATTTTACGCTGTCTATAGTGGTGTTAAAAGGGGTGTGGCGGCAATGGTCGGACCAATAGGTGTCGATCATGCGTATTTCGGTAATGGTGGGTTCACGCCCCTCGGACTTAAAATATTCCTGGCAAAAAGCAGCGTCATCCGCGTCCATGGCAAGGCCGTAATTTTCAACAAACTGTTCAAGGCTGGCCTTATCAAGGGCTGTGAAACCAGTAAGGGTTGCCACCTCGGTGGGAACTTTATAGTCAGCTTTAAGTGTAAAGGGTTTTTCAAAACCGGCCTCTCTTGCCTCGACGGGGTTTATAACATATTTCTTTATCTCGGCTAGCTCCAAGTCGGAAAGTTTGCCGTAAAAGGCGTAGATTTTTGCAGTTTTTATTACCGGACGTTCGCCCTGCGATATTATCTGTATGCACTGGGCGGCGGAATCGGCCCGTTGGTCGAACTGCCCTGGAAGATATTCCACCGCAAAGGCGTAAGCGCCCGAAATGTCGATATCTTCCGAAACTATGTCAAGCTGTGGTTCAGAAAAAACGGTATTTTTGGCGTATTCAAAAAGTTCCGCGCTGATATTTTCGGCGTCATAGCGGTTTATAACGCGGACATCGGCAAGACCTTTTGCACCAAGAAGAGTACGGGCGTCATTCAAAAGGGCGTGAGCCTCTGCGGCAAGCTCCTTTTTCTTTTCAACAAAAACTCGGTAGACCAAAGTGTTATTTCCCCTCCTTTGCCAAAAGCGCTCTTGCGCCGATATCGCGGCGGTAGAATGCGTTTTCAAAGCTTATTTTTTCCACAAGAGAATAGGCATCTTTTATAGCTTCAGGAAGGCTTTCTGCAACGGCGGTAACGCCGAGCACACGCCCGCCGGAGGTGACAAGCTTATTATCCTTTAACGCTGCCCCGGCGACAAAGACATTGCTGGCAATATCTTTGGGGATGGAAATTTCAAAGCCTTTTTCATAACTTTCCGGATAGCCGTTTGAGGCCATTATAACGCAACAGGCGTCCTTGCTGCTGAATTTTACATCCACTTCGGAAAGCCTTTCCTCAGTGACGGAACGCATTATTGTAAGAAGGTCGCTTTCAAGCAACGGGAGCACAACCTGAGTTTCTGGGTCGCCAAAGCGGCAGTTATATTCAATGACCTTGGGACCATTTGGGGTGAGCATAAGGCCAAAGTAAAGGCAGCCTTTAAAAGTGCGCCCCTCGGCGTTCATGGCGGCAATGGTGGGGAGGAAGATCCTTTCCATACACTCTTTAGCAACAGCCTCGGTATAATATGGGTTGGGGGCGACGGTGCCCATGCCGCCGGTGTTAAGGCCTGTGTCACCGTCGTGGGCGCGCTTGTGATCCATAGAGGATATCATGGGCACAAGCGTTTTTCCATCAGTGAAAGACAGAACCGAAACTTCCGGCCCGGTAAGGAATTCCTCAATAACAATATGGTTGCCGCTTTTGCCGAACACTTTTTTCTCCATCATGGAGCGGACGGCCTCAAAGGCGGCTTCCCTTGTTTCAGCTATAATTACGCCTTTCCCAAGGGCAAGGCCGTCAGCCTTTATAACTGCGGGAATGGGCGCGGTTTCAAGGTATTTAAGCGCTTCCTCCTCATTGTCAAAGACCTCGTACTCCGCGGTAGGTATTCCGTATTTTTTCATAAGATTTTTAGAAAAGACTTTGCTGCCTTCAATAATAGCGGCGTTGGCCCTTGGACCAAAACATGGAATACCCTTTTCTTCAAGGGCGTCCACCGCGCCGAGCACCAGCGGGTCGTCAGGGGCAACAACAGCGTAGTCAATTCCGTTTGAAACGGCAAAATCAACTATTGCGTCGATATCTTTAGCGCCTATGTTCACGCATTCGGCGTCGGCGGCTATTCCGCCGTTGCCTGGAAGGGCGTATATTTTGGTGACTTCTTTATTTTCTTTTATTTTTTTTATTATTGCATGTTCGCGGCCACCGCCGCCAACTACAAGTATGTTCATAGCAGACTGCCTCCCCATTAATGGTGGAAAAGGCGCATTCCTGTGAAGGCCATTACCATATCGTATTTGTTGCAGCAGTCAATCACTGCGTCGTCACGAATTGAGCCGCCGGGCTCGGCAATATACTTTACGCCGCTCTTTTTAGCGCGCTCAATATTGTCGCTGAAGGGAAAGAATGCGTCGGAACCAAGGGCCACGCCCTCGCGGCTGGCAAGGAAAGCTTTGGCCTCCTTATCAGTAAGGGGAGAAGGCTGCTCAGTGAAATATTTCTGCCAGTTGCCATCGGCACAGACATCCTCCTCGTTTTTGTTGATATAGCCGTCTATGACGTTGTCGCGGTCCGGGCGGCCAAGTTCGGGTTTAAAGGGAAGGTTTAGAACCTTTTCGTGCTGGCGCAGGAACCAGGTGTCCGCTTTGGTGCCCGCGAGCCTTGTGCAGTGAATTCGGGACTGCTGGCCGGCGCCTACGCCTATGGCTTGGCCGTCAACGGCGTAGCAAACAGAGTTGGACTGAGTGTACTTAAGAGTGATAAGGGCAACAACAAGGTCGCGGACGGCGCTTTCGGGCATATCTTTATTTTTGGTGACTATGTTCTGAAGAAGTCCAGCGTCTATTTTAAAATTATTTCTGCCCTGTTCAAAGGTTACGCCGAAAACCTGTTTGTGCTCAACTGGGTCAGGAACGTAGCCCGGGTCGATTTTTACAATGTTGTAGCTGCCTTTGCGTTTAGATTTAAGTATTTCAAGCGCCTCCGGCTCATAGCCCGGTGCAATAATCCCGTCGGAAACCTCGCGTTTTATCATTTTAGCCGTTGTGACGTCGCAAACGTCGGAAAGGGCGACCCAATCGCCAAAAGAGCACATTCTGTCGGTGCCCCTTGCTCTTGCATAAGCGCAGGCAAGGGGGGAGTCGTCAAGGCCCTCAATATCGTCCGCAAAGCAGGCCCTTTTAAGGCTTTCAGAAAGCGGAATGCCAACGGCGGCGGAGGTGGGGCTGACGTGCTTAAAGGAGGTCACTGCCGGAAGGCCGAGAGCTTCTTTAAGTTCTTTTACCAGCTGCCAGCTGTTGAAAGCGTCCAAGAAGTTTATGTAGCCGGGCTTCCCGTTGAGTATCTCAATTGGAAGGTCGCTTCCGTCATGCATAAAAATTTTTGAGGGTTTTTGATTTGGGTTGCAACCGTATTTAAGTTCAAATTCTTTCATAACGCCGCTCCTTTTATTTGTTCTTGTTGATAAGCCTGTTTTCAAAGCTGCCGGTGGCAAGGTCCACATAGCGGACATAAAGGGATATTTTGTTGTTCTCGTCAAGGGCATTCCACAGCGAGTTTGTAAATTCGTCTATATCGTTGGGAATGGCTACGCGCTCCGGCTCGCCCTGAAAAGTGGGAATGGGGTTCCCGTCGGTGACATAGGTATGAATAAAATGCCCAAGGCCCGGAAGCGCCGGGTAGGAGAAGGTGTAGCGACTGCAAGCGCTGCCCTCGGCATCCGAGCTTTTAAGAATACTCATATCGTAACAGAAATCACCCTTGTGGAAGGAGAGCATTCCGCTGATACGCGGGGTAAAGTTAGGGCTGTCCGGCTCAAATTCCCTTGTGGCAAGCGCGCCGGAAAAGCTGCCCCCGCACTTAACGCCTTCATATATGGTGTCGGTTTGATCACCGTTAGTTACAATAAGTTTATTTTTGTATTCACGAAGCGCCGCGTAGATTATAAGGCTGGGATCTTCAACCTTAGCCGCGTCGAAAGGCTCAGTGAAAAGGGCGCTGCCGCGCTCAACAAAAACACGGTTGCGGCTGTTGCTGCTTCTTCCCATGATAAAATATGCTACACAGGCCTTTTTACCATCGGAAGACTTCCCGATAACAATACCGCGGCCAACATAGGGGTTACCCTCTATAAGTTTTGCAATGTCGTTTATTTTATAAATATCCATTTCATTTTCCTCTTTTCACTCTGAAATAATCTGGGCGGAAACTTTTTCCACCGCGGCGGGAAGTATTTTCCACTCGGCAAGGCGCATTACGCGTTTTTGCAGGGTTTCCGGCGTGTCGTTTTTACAAATGGCCACAGCTTTTTGCATTATTATCTCGCCACCATCCGGTATTTCATTTACAAAATGAACGGTGGCCCCGGTAACTTTTACACCGTAATTAAGGGCGGCCTCGTGCACATGAAGGCCGTAAAAACCCTTCCCGCAGAAGGAGGGTATCAGCGAGGGGTGAACGTTGATTATTCTTTTGGGGTAGTCCTTTGTGAAATTTTCGCTTAGAATGGCCATGAAGCCCGCAAGAACTATAAGGTCAACCTCGTGCTCGGAGAGCAGTTCCTTTATTTTTCCCTCAAAGGCCTCGGTGGAGCCAAGCTTCTTTTTGAGCACCACGGTGCTCGCAATACCGGCCCTTGCAGCCCTTTCCAGGGCGTAAGCCTCGGCGTTGTTTGAAATTACGAGCACTATTTTACCGCTTTTGAGCACGCCACTTTTCTGGGCGTCTATCAGTGCCTGAAGGTTAGTTCCCCCGCCGGAAACAAGAACGGCTATTCTTGCCGGTCTGTTGCGCATTGCGATCTCCCTCTTTCCAAGTGATATTTAGGAACGGAAAGCCGTTCCGCCGGCAGCTTTGGCAAAGGCGCCAGAAAAAATATATTTGCATATTGCTGCTGAAGGGGCAAGCCTTGCGGGTACATTCGGAAAGCTCAGCTTCCGTCGCCGCTTTTCATGCTGCCAAGAATGCTGAAAAAAGGCAGAACCATTCCGCCAGCAGCGTTGCCAAGAAGAACGATAATAATGTAAACCAGCGCCCTGACTGAAACCATTCCGGCGGCGCCAAAATAAAACATATTTGCAATTGAATGCTCAAACCCACTTAAAATAAAAGTGGGAATGCAGAAAAAAATTCCAATAGGGTTGTTTTTCTCCCGGTATATACTCACCGCTATGTACATAAGCACCCCGCAGAAAAAGGCGCGTATGAAGGTTTGAAACTCCCCCTGAGTAAGCTTTGCTTCGCAAACGGCTTCAGCCGCAGTTCCCAGCGCCGGAAGCGCATAGCTCATAGCAAAACCGAGTATCACAGTGGAAACAAAGTTACCCAGAAGCCCAAGGAAAAGGACCGAAAAGTCCTCCCCCGTATGCTTTTCAGGAATAAAGCCTATTTTGCCGGTAAAAAGGGAATATCCCTTTAAGCAGATGGCAAGCAGCGCAACCGAAAAAAAGACTGCGCCGACGTATTTGTTTTCACATGATAGATATACCGAGCCGCCGATAGCTATCATTATTCCGGCAGAAACACCGTCAAGAATTTTTTTCAGCATATGGTTATTTTCTCCCCGGCCTCTTCAACACTGCCTATTATGTAGGCGTCCTCGCCGTTTTCGTTAAGTGCCGCAAGGGCTTTTTCAGCGTCGTTTTCTGCAACGACAATACTCATTCCAACACCCATGTTAAATGTGTTGAACATGTCATGCTCGCTGATGCCGCCAGCCTTTGCAATAAGGTCGAAAACGGGGGGAACCTTTACGGCGGAACGCTCTATTTTAGCGCTAAGCCCATCGGGAATACTTCTTGGAATATTTTCATAAAACCCGCCGCCGGTAATGTGTGAAATACCTTTTACAGTTACCTGCTCAAGAAGGGCAAGAACAGGCTTTACGTATATTTTGGTGGGGGTAAGCAGGGCTTCGCCTATAGATCTTCCGCCAAGGGCTTCGCAGGGGGAAGCGATGTCGGAACTTCCTACGTCAAAAACTTTTCTCACAAGGGAAAAGCCGTTTGAGTGTACCCCGCTGGAGGGCAGGGCTATTATAACGTCCCCGGGCCTCATGGTTTTATTGTTAATGATTTTTGCTTTATCAACCACGCCGGTGCAGTAGCCAGCAAGGTCATATTCATCCGCAGGGTAAAAACCGGGCATTTCAGCGGTTTCACCGCCAATAAGAGCAGCGCCGGACTGAACGCAGCCGTCGCATACGCCTTTTACTATATCTGCAATGCGTTCGGGAATATTTTTGCCGCAGGCAATATAGTCAAGGAAAAAA
>CAZNVF010000058.1:0-8295 GCA_964576395.1 uncultured Oscillospiraceae bacterium | reverse complement strand
CTTTATGCGCTTCTTGATCAAGATGGTGGGCTTATCCCCTCTCTGTTTGACAAAATGGGCGTGGACTGCAATAAAATACTTGGCGAACTTGACAGCTATATTTCAACGCTTCCCAGGGTGCGTGGCGGCGAGATGTACCTTGCGCAAGAAACTGATAGAACTATCCGTGCGGCGGAAAAGGCTGCCAAAAGCATGGGCGATGAGTATATATCCGTTGAGCATTTAATGCTCGGGATTTTTGCCTACCAAACTCCCGCTATTCGTAAGATATTTAATGAGCACGGAATAACTAAAAATGCCTTTGCGGAAAAACTTGCCGGGGTTAAAACAAAACCAATCACCAGTGATAACCCGGAGGACACTTATGACGCTCTTTCAAAATATGGAACGGATCTTGTAAAACGTGCAAGGGAAAATGAGCTTGATCCGGTTATCGGACGTGACCTTGAAATAAGAAACGTGATACGCATACTTTCACGTAAAACAAAGAACAACCCGGTCCTTATTGGCGAACCGGGCGTAGGTAAAACTGCTATAGCCGAGGGGCTTGCCCAGCGAATAGTGCGCGGGGACGTTCCAGAGGGGCTTAAAGACAAAACAATTTTTAGCCTTGATATGGGTGCACTTATTGCCGGTGCAAAATACCGCGGTGACTTTGAGGAAAGACTAAAAGCAGTGCTTGAAGAGATAAAAAGCTCTAACGGCAAAATACTGCTTTTTATTGATGAGCTTCATACTATTGTTGGTGCAGGCAAAACCGAGGGCAGTATGGATGCCGGCAATCTTCTAAAACCAATGCTTGCCCGGGGAGAACTTCACTGCATAGGTGCAACTACACTTGATGAATATAGAAAATATATTGAAAAGGATGCGGCCCTTGAACGCCGCTTCCAACCGGTGATGGTGGACGAGCCAAACGTTGAGGATACTATTTCTATACTTCGCGGGCTTAAAGAACGTTATGAAGTTTTTCATGGAGTTCGTATACACGACAGCGCCCTTGTTTCAGCTGCGACGCTTTCAGACAGATATATCAGTGACCGGTTTCTGCCGGATAAAGCAATTGACCTTGTGGACGAGGCCTGCGCTTTGATAAGGACGGAGATAGACTCAATGCCATCAGAGATGGACGATGTTAGAAGAAAGATAATGCAGCTTGAGATTGAAGAAATGGCACTGAAAAAAGAGACCGACCGTCTTTCTGTGGAACGCCTTGGTAAGCTTACAGAGGAACTTGCAAATTATAAAGATAAATATAACGAGATGAAGTCCCGCTGGGAAACCGAGAAACAGAACGTTGACGAGGTAAAACGTCTGAAATCCGATATTGAACGTATGCATGCCGAAATTGAAAATGCCCAATTGAGTTATGAATATGAAAAGGCTGCCAAACTCAAATATTCCGATTTGCCGGCGCTTGAAAAGCGCCTTGAGGAGGCTGAAAAGCAGAGCGAACAGCGCAAAGAGAACACAATGGTGCACGATACCGTCACTGAGGAGGAAATCGCATCCATTGTGGCAAAATGGACTGGCATACCCGTATCAAAGCTAATGGAAGGCGAACGGGAAAAACTGTTACATCTTGATGACATGATTCATAAGCGCGTTGTAGGACAGGACGAGGCAGTGCGTAAGGTTACAGAGGCAATCCTCCGTTCAAGAGCGGGAATATCAGATCCGAATAGACCGATTGGCAGCTTCCTCTTCCTTGGGCCGACAGGCGTTGGCAAAACAGAGCTTGCAAAATCCCTTGCAGATTGTCTTTTTGACGATGAACACAACATGGTAAGAATCGATATGACCGAATATATGGAGAAATACTCCGTATCGAGGCTTATAGGAGCGCCTCCTGGCTATGTGGGATATGACGAAGGAGGCCAGCTTACAGAGGCTGTTCGCAGAAAACCGTATTCTGTAGTGCTTTTTGACGAGGTGGAAAAAGCTCATCCGGATGTTTTCAATATTCTTCTTCAAATTCTTGACGATGGACGCATTACTGACAGCCAGGGCAGAACGGTGGATTTTAAGAACACAATAATCATTCTTACATCCAATCTTGGAAGTAGGGTGCTTCTTGACGATATCAACGATTCTGGTGAGATCTCTGACGAGGCAAAAGAGGAAGTTATGGCGGAACTTCGACAAAGCTTCCGCCCTGAGTTCTTGAATCGCCTTGACGAGATAACTTTCTTTAAACCTCTTACAAAAGATAACCTTGGTGGCATAATAGATATAATGCTTGCTTCCCTCAAGAATCGTCTTAAAGAGAAAACTCTTGGACTTGAAGTTACAGAAAATGCAAAAGAGTTTATTATCGAGCGGGGGTACGATCCGGTTTACGGTGCAAGGCCGCTTAGAAGGTATATACAAACCAGCCTTGAAACCATTATTGCAAGAAAGATTCTTTCAGGTGATTTTTCAGCAGATTCTACTATTACTGTTGATGCCGAGAATGGCGAACTTATATGTAAGTAATGGTGATTATAAAAGCCCCGTGATCATTTTTGAGCACGGGGCTTTCAGCCTTTTATGTAAAATGTTTATTAAAGTTCAATTTTATGTTTTTTAAGTGTTTTTGCAAGGAACACGCCGAGTATTCCACAGCAAACAAATTCGCCTATTCCAACAGTAAGTGCAAAGAAAGGCAGGATTCCCTCATAGCCATAGGCATATCGCAGAACAAATGGCACGATAACCATGTTGGAAACAATGGGCGGTATTGGAGCAAGATAGACACTTTCATTACGCAGCGCCCATGTGCCCACTGCACCGACGAGTGTGGCAACACTTCCAAAAACGACATCCCAAATAATTCCTCCCGCAAGAATGTTAGAAATAAGACAGCCTATAAAAAGGCCGGGTATTGCTGCGGGGGTAAAAATCGGAAGAACAGTGAACATCTCAGAAAGGCGGAACTGAATCACTCCGCTTGAAATTCCAAGCAAAGCCGATATCTCAGTTAGCACAACATAAATTGCTGCAATGGCCGCACTTTTGGTCAAAAAAGCTATTTTTCCATTTCTATTATTCATTTTTCAAATCTCCTCTGGTTTTGTTTTAAGTGAGGAAGGCTTCAAACTCACTAGGCGCTATTATACCACTAAAAAATTAACAAATCAAGTGTTGTATCATATTAATAGGAATAGTATAATATTTTCATAGGAGGAAGTGAAAAATGTCGTTTTATGAAATTATATGGTATTTTTTTATTTATGCTTTTCTCGGCTGGTGTACAGAGGTAGCATTTTTTGCAGTAAAAACAGGAAAATTTGTAAATAGAGGATTTTTGAATGGTCCTGTTTGCCCAATCTATGGCTTTGGTCTTGTGATAGTAATACTGCTTTTAACTCCGCTTTCAGATGGCTTCCTGCTGCTTTTTGCCGGTTCAATGGTGCTTACAAGTGCTATTGAGTTTGCAACGGGCTGGGCGCTTGAAAAGATTTTTCATACAAGATGGTGGGATTACACCAACCAGCGCTTCAATCTGAAAGGGTATATCTGCCTTGAATTTTCGATAATTTGGGGTTTTGCCGCAACTTTTGTTATGAAAATCGTCCATCCGATAATAGCGGCCATCGTAAGGAAGATACCTGTGCCGTTAGGTACTGTGTTTTTAAGCGCTTTTTTTCTTCTAATGCTCGTAGACATTGTGGCAACGGTGCTTGCTATAAACAATATGCAGAAAAATCTTCGTATTCTTTCTACAATGGCAGATGAAGTGCGAAGCTTTTCCGATAAAATAGGAGAAAGCATTTCAGATAAGACCCTTGTTGTGAAAGAAGGTGCGGAGGATGTTTTTGACCGCTATTCGGATCTTGCCAAAATGAAAAGGCAACATCATAACGAAGAACAGGCCCTTGCTGAACAGCATCGTGCTGAGGAGCAAGCCCTTCTTGAAACTATTTTAAGCAAAGAAAAAGAGCGAATATCTGAAAATATGGAGGTAAAAACTGAGGAGCGGCGCATAAAACTTGAGTCTATTAAATCTGAACTCGGCGAAAAGCTTTTAGCGGTAAAGCGCAGATATAGGAGAATTTTCGAGGCATTTCCCGATCTTAAAAGTTTAGATTATCAGGATATAATCGAAAAGTTGCGGAAAAAATAAAATCAGTCGCGGAAGATATATAAATGATAAAAAGTATGGCAGATATGTATATGCCATACTTTTTATTATTTATATTTACTGGTCAACAAGGATTTTTGTAAAGGTTCCGGAGACCACAGTGCGGTATATACTTTCGCCCGAAGCTTGAGATTGGCCGGTAAAACCAATAGAGGAAAATAAAACAGTTGCTTCAAGGTAACCGGCCTCTTTGTCAAAAGTCACTCCGGTCAGCTCCTCCAATAACTCGACGGTAATACCAGTGGAATACCCGTCATTGGGTTCCAAAAAAGTGGAACAGGATATGCTGAAAGGCTGAACTTTTTTCTCGGTTCCATCCGGAAGAACAAGAGTTTCTTTCTCACGAAGTTCCTGCTCCGAAATTTCGTCACGCTCATGAAGAAGATAGAACCCTTCTCCGTTTTCAAAATAATAAGGGTAGAAATAAAGCTTTTCCAGCGCGGACTCATCATCGGAATATTCATATTCTTCTAAAACGAATACCCCCGCAAGCCCTTTTTTATATGGAATACTGTAGGAACAGTAATCACATACCGCTTCTATTTTATTATTGCCATAGTTTATAGTGTAATTTGAGTCGATATAACTTACTTGGTAACCGAAAAGCTCGGTTCCTAAGCGAATTTTTTTGTATTCATTGGAGGTTAGGTTCCATCCAAGCACATAGTCCAGTTCAAAAGATTTCATGGCTCCGTTTTCAAAGTCAATTTTTTCACCGCTCCTGTCTTCAAAAGTTTCAAAGGCATCAAAAAAATTGTTTTTTGTTTCTTCACTTGTACTTAAGAAACTTTCCGAGGTTTCCGACGAACTGCTTTCTTCCGAAGTACTGTTCGGCGTGCAGGCACAGAAAACCGCCAGAGCAAGAAAAATAAGAAAAACAAAACTAAGCTTTTTCATCAGTAGCCTCCCATAGTAATTATATTTTTATTACAAGCCTCTCCAGGCGGAAACAACTTTATCATACATAGAAGCTAATTCACTCCAGGTTTTAGTCTGGTTGCCAACCTTACAATTTCCAACTCTATTTGCGTCATAGATAGTTACACCGGTTGAGGATTTGGCGGATATAATGAAAGAATGATTATATGATTTTCCTCTAACATGAACTCTTATATTGCTTCCAACAGGAAGGGAAGAAAGAAGCTCCTGCATTAGGGCAGCCCCGGTGGAACTGCTGGGTATACTGTTATATGAGTCGCTCAAAGTGACTGAGGTTCGGCTAGAAATATCTTCACCGCAGTACACTTTATATACATAATCGGCAAAGCCTTTACACTGTATAGAACTATTGTACATTTTACAGTTTCCATTAGTTACGCTGGTAATAATGTTGCTGGAATTTCTTTCAATAATATAGCATTTACCCACATCACTGTAACCGCTGGGAATTATCGCGTCACAGTCATCATGGCAGGTGCAGGCCTTTCCATTATATGAAAAATATGTTCCTGAACCATACCCCGGAAGAGGGAGCTGGGAAGAAGATTCTCTTAGAATGCTATTACTGTCATCTATAATAGGCAACCAATATGAATCCTTTTGCATTGTTTCCACAAGTTCCGTATCTGATAAAATAAGTTGTGCACGTGCTTCAGATAAAGTAGAAATATATTTATTAAACATTTGTATTCCATAACTTTTTTCTTCGTTACTATCCTCAACAGCAAATATTTCACCTACAGAAGCATTAAACAAAAGCATAACTATAATAATGCATAGAATTTTTTAAATTTCATGACATTTCCTACTGTCAATCTAAATTTATTTATGGTGGAAATTATATAAACTATATAATTGTATTATTCAGCCCATTGGAACCATCCCCCTTTATTTTATTGTAGCAACAAATACTAGAAAAACAATAGATTTTTACAAAATCTACAGTTATCACAAAATGAAGTGTCAATTTTTCTTTCATATTTAGGGGGAAGCTTCAAAAGCACTGTATTTAAAATATGAATTGTACCAAAAGCATGTAGCAGAGAGTTCCTCCGCCAATGCTCAAAAGAGAATTTCGCTTCCAAATGTGAAGAAGAATTACAATAAAACAGGCCAAAAACTCCGGCGCGCCAAAAGGCGCGGAAATTAGCGAGACATTTTTCAGACAATATACAACAAGCATTCCAATTATTGCATATGGTAGAACCTTGCCCAGCCAAGTGACAAATTCGGGCGTTTTGCGCCCGCCGCTAAAGATGAGAAAAGGCAAAAACCGCAGCGAAACAGTGACAACGGTTATTGTTGCAATAAGAAGAACAGCATGAGTGTCCATCATTAGGTCTCCCCCTTCCTGAATTTTTTAAGGACGGTAAGGCAGACAGTGATAAGTATCATGGACGGGATAAGAAAATTAACGCTTCCAAAAATAAGCAGGCACATTAAAGATGAAACAACACCGATTATTGCATAGATGTGGTCTTTGGTGCTGAGCCACTGTTCAACAAAAACAGTGACAAAAAGCGCCGTTAGGGCAAAGTCTATTCCTTCTATGTTAATTTTGAGCACTGAGCCGAGAAGAGAACCGAGCACGCAGCCCGCCACCCAATATATTTGATCAAAAAGTGAAACAAGAAAAAAGTAATTGTGCTTGTCCACTTCGCTGGGCAGGTTCTTTTCACATACAAGAGAATATGTCTCATCAGTGAGGGCAAATATGAGATAAGGCCGCTTTTTGCCGGCGTCTTTATACTGCTCTATCATGGATATGCCATAAAAAGCGTGACGGGCATTTACAAGCAAGGTGGTTACAGCGGCATTTATAAGTGACGCGCCATCGGTCAAAAGGTCAATCGCAACATATTGCATCGATCCGGCGTATATAAAAACGCTCATGGCCAATGACCAAAGAATGCCATAGCCCTTTGATTTAAGAATTATTCCAAAGCCGACCCCAAGGACTATATACCCAGCCAAGACGGGTATTGTGTCAAGAAAAGCCGTCTCAAAAAGTTCCTTTTTACTGATACATTTTTTCAAAATACTTCACCACAATAAAAAAAGTCAAACAACAACGTCGTATTCTCCGCTGGAATTTCCATCGTAATAATCCCAAAGTTTGTACGGAGAATAAATACCGCGATCTGTGACAACACCCGTAATAAGCTCCGGAGGGGTTTTATCAAAGGCAGGATAAAAGCCGTGGACGCCTTCTTTTGTTGTAGGTTTACCAAAAGCTTCAAGCACCATTTGAGCATCACGCTCCTCTATTTTCACATCAGCGGCGTGCTCATGACACTTATCAGGAGCGCCGGTAACGTAAAAAGGAACGCCCCAATATTTTGCCGCAAGGGAGATTTGAAAAGTTCCCACCTTGTTGACAACCCATCCATCCATTGTTATGGCGTCAGCAGCACAGGTGAAAACGTCCACATGTTTTTCGTGCATGGTCCAACCGGGCATATTATCTGTGATGACTGTCACGTCAAAACCCATGTCTGAAAGGACGCTTGCAGTAAGGCGGGCGCCTTGAAAATAAGGTCTTGTTTCCGGGCAGATAAATTTTATATTTTTGCCGCGCGCTTTGCACTCTTTACACATAAAACCAAGAATAGTTTCCGCAAAGCACTGAGTCATAACAGTACCATCATCCGGGAATTTGTCAACAAGGTGCTTTGCTATTTGTTCAATTTTGTGGTAACGTGCGTCAGTGATAGCGATTACGTAATCAAAAATTGCTTTTGTTATGTTCTTTTCTCCAGCGGAAAGAGCCCTTTCGGCGGCAGAAAGGCAACCGTCGGTTATCATTGCCATGCGCTTTGCGGTAGTTGGTCGGGCATTTGCAATCATGCCGGAGGCAATTCGGAGATAATCTATTTGAGCACTGGGCGTAAGGTTTTCCGCTTCGTGGGCGGCCAGCACCATTCCCATTCCTGCGGCAAGATAAGGTCCAGCGCTTTGTGTCACCATATCGTGAATTGCCATGGAAACCTCCGCAGAAGAACGGCAGGTGACAAAATTAACCGGGTGTGGGTAGCACCGTCTATCAAGGATCCTTACTACGCCATTTTCATACCAAGCTATATTTTCATATTTAAGCAAATAAGCAAGCCCTTCGTCAGCTCGTGCCACTAAAATATCCCCTTTCGCAATTATTGGATAAATAAATTATACTCCTTTTCATTTTTTATGACAATACAGATTTGTTCTATATAAAACCTTAAACGCTTTTTACA
>CAZNVF010000057.1:0-8416 GCA_964576395.1 uncultured Oscillospiraceae bacterium | reverse complement strand
AAGAAAAACAAATGAAAAGAATAAAACGCCTATAGATCCTTCTAAACTTTTAAAGCCGGCGGAACTTAAAGCTGTACTTGATAAATATGTAATTGGACAGGATGAGGCTAAAAAAAAGCTTTGTGTTGCTGTTTATAATCATTATAAACGCATTTTGAGTAAGATGGATACTGATGACGTTGAGCTTCAAAAGAGCAATGTTCTCATGCTTGGACCGACCGGGACGGGAAAAACTCTTTTGGCTCAAACCCTTGCAAGGGTGCTTGGAGTACCTTTTGCTATTGCAGATGCTACAACAATAACAGAGGCAGGGTACGTTGGTGAAGATGCAGAAAATGTTTTGCTGCGCCTTATTCAGGCTGCGGATTTTGATGTTGAAGCTGCCCAGCGTGGAATTATATATGTTGATGAGATAGATAAAATAACAAGAAAATCTGAAAATCCTTCCATCACAAGGGATGTTGGGGGAGAAGGCGTTCAGCAGGCACTTCTGAAAATGCTTGAAGGAACTATATCGAACGTTCCGCCTCAAGGAGGAAGAAAACACCCACAGCAGGAATTTATACAAATTGATACTACCAACATACTTTTTATATGTGGTGGATCATTTGACGGTATTGAGCCAATAATTGAGAAGAGAATAGCGACTTCAGCTTTAGGGTTTGGTGGAACGGTACTTAGCCAAAAGTCTAAAGAGGGAATAGATATTCTCAAAAAAGTAACTCCCCATGACCTTGTAAAGTTTGGTATTATTCCAGAAATGGTTGGGCGGCTTCCTGTAATCACAACGCTTGAAAATCTTGATAAGGATTCGCTGGTACGGGTGCTCACAGAGCCCAAAAACTGTCTTGTAAAGCAATATCAGAAGCTATTTAGTCTTGATGGTGTAAACCTTCAGTTTACTGACGGAGCGCTTGTAGCAATTGCGCAAAAAGCGATAGACCGTAAAACTGGTGCAAGGGGGCTTCGCTCTATAATGGAAGAGACGCTTGAAAAACTTATGTTTGATCTTCCATCTGACGAAACTATTGAAGTTGTAGTGGTTGGAGAGGAATGTATAACAAACGGCGCTGACCCGAAAATTGAGCGAAACCTTCGTAAAAAGCACGTTCCGCTTGAAATTGCAACTGGAATTGTAGAAGCAAAATAATTTAATGTATATTTCGACGGCAACCCATTTAACACTTGATGATATGATGATATGGGTTGCCGCTTCCCCTATAAATTTGCCGGGAGGTGAATTAGATGGCAGAAAATAAAGAAAATAAGACTCTTCCAATGATAGCTCTTAGGGGAATAGTTCTCTTTCCGAGTATGGTACTTAATTTTGACGTTGGAAGAAAAAAATCTATGGCGGCGCTTGATGAGATAATGAAAGGAAACAGAACAGTTTTTCTTTCAGCACAAAAAAATATTGAGGACGATGAAATTTCTCGGGATAATATAAATAAAGTTGGCGTTGTGGCTGAAGTGCGTCAGGTACTCAAAAGCAATAATGATACAATGCGCATTGTGGTTGAAGGTAAATACAGGGCTAAAGTTGTTGAAATAATTTCTGAAGAACCATATTTTGAAGTTACTGTACAGGAATTTCCACTTAAAGATATAAGACCGAGAAAGTCAGTCCTTTGTGATGCGCTCATGAGAACGGTAAAAGATCTTTTTAATGAGTATACATATCTTGTGCCTAGAATGCCAAAAGACATTGTAATAAAAGCACTTAGCACAGATGATCCAAAGTTTCTTGGCGAATTTCTTGCAGGGAACCTAAATGTGGATATTGAGGACAAGCAAGCCATACTTGAAGAATCTAACTATGTGAAGCGCTTAGAACTTCTTGCAGGTGTTCTTGAAGGTGAAAACAATATTCTAAATGTTGAACATGATATCTATGAGAAAGTAAAAAACCAAGTTGACCAAAACCAACGTGAGTATTATCTTCGTGAGCAGCTCAAAGCCATAACAGATGAGCTCGGTGATGGAGAAAATGTTCAGGAAGAGGCTGATCTTTACCGCCAAAAAATTGAAGAGCTTAAGCTCGATGGCGAGGTTAAAGAAAAGCTGCTTGAAGAAACTGAAAGACTTTTTAAAATGCCTCCTAATAGTCATGAATCTAGTGTTATAAGGGGGTACATTGATACCTGTCTTGATCTTCCATGGAACAAGAAAACAGAGGATAAAATAGATATTGAAAGGGCAAAGAAACAACTTGATAAAAACCATTATGGACTCGAAAAAGTAAAAGAACGCATTCTTGAACTGCTTGCTGTAAGAAAGTTTGCTCCAAATATCAAAGGGCAAATCATTTGCCTTGCAGGGCCTCCAGGTGTGGGAAAAACTTCTATTGCAAAAGATATTGCGGCAGCGATGGGCAGAAAATATACAAGGATATCACTTGGTGGAATGAAAGATGAATCGGACATTCGAGGCCATAGAAAAACATATATTGGCGCAATGCCAGGGCGCATTATGAATGCAGTAAAGCTTGCAGGAAGCAGGAATGCGCTTATTCTGCTCGATGAAATAGATAAAATGGGTAATGACTTTCGTGGTGATCCATCGTCAGCTATGCTTGAAGTTCTAGATCCAGAGCAAAACTATGCATTCCGTGATCATTACATTGAAGTTCCGTTTGATCTTTCTGATATTCTTTTTATCACCACAGCAAATGACGTGAGCGCAATTCCTGCTCCGCTTTACGACAGAATGGAAATAATAGAACTTTCCTCTTATACAAGGGAAGAAAAGTTCCAGATTGCTAAGCGCCATCTTCTTAAAAAAGAAATGAAACGCCATGGCCTCACAGCAAAAGAACTTAAGATCAGCGATAATGCAATCTATGCTATCCTTGACTATTACGTGAGAGAAGCAGGAGTAAGGAACCTTGAGCGAACTATAGGAACTCTTTGCAGAAAAGCGGCCAAAATAATAGTCTCAGAAAAAACTCCAAAAGTGACTATAACTGAAAACAACATCGGAAGCTTTCTCGGGGTTAAAAAGTTCAAACTGGAAACAATTCAAAATGAAAATAGCGTAGGACTCGTAAATGGCCTTGCGTGGACCTCTGTTGGTGGTGATATGCTGCAGGTGGAAGCTGTCGTACTGGACGGTAGCGGCAAAATTGAACTTACGGGCAATCTTGGCGACGTTATGAAAGAGTCTGCAAAGGCCGCAATTAGTTATGTGCGTTTCAATACCGAAAAATATGGCATTGAGCATGATTTTTACAAAACCAAAGATATTCATATACATGTTCCAGAAGGAGCAATACCAAAAGATGGGCCATCTGCTGGTGTGACAATATGTACGGCAATCGTTTCCGCCCTTTCCAATAACCCTGTTCGTAGAGAAGTGGCGATGACGGGCGAAATAACACTTAGGGGAAGAGTCCTTCCTATTGGAGGCCTTCGTGAAAAGACCATGGCAGCTTACAGAGCGGGAATAAAGACCGTCATTATTCCAGATGATAATGTTCCAGATATTGAGGAGATAGACTCCACTGTAAAAAGTGCCATTGCTTTTGTACCAGCTTCAAATATTGAAACTGTGCTTAAAGCAGCTTTAACAATACCTATTGAGCCGATAAATGTACATGAAAAAAAATATGTTGATATTCCAATTATATCCATTGAAAACAACTCGACATCTCTTAATATTCAGTAAGAGGAGAATCTGATGAATTATAATAATGCTGTGTTTGAAGCCGCTTACGGAACCTCAAAACAACTTCCAAAAGATAATAATATAGAATTTGCATTTGCTGGGCATTCTAATGTGGGAAAATCTTCTCTATTAAATGCGATTTTTGGAAGGAAAGCTTTGGCTAAGGTTTCCAGCCAACCCGGGAAAACGACAACAGTAAATTTTTACGACATAAATGGTGTAAAGTTTGTTGACTTGCCAGGATATGGATATGCAAAAGTGTCTTTAAGTGACAAAAAGCGTTGGTCAGATCTTGTTGAAGGGTACCTTATGAGCGATAGAGATATACGTCTAGTAGTCCAGCTTGTTGACAGTCGCCACAAACCAACCAAAGATGACATTCAGATGATTGACTTTATGATCGACAACGAGATGCCGTTTGTAATAGCCTTAACTAAGGCGGATAAATTGAACAAAACAGAGCGGCATGAACGAGAAAAAGCTTTCATGGATGAAATCCCGTGTGCGGATCAAATAACTATGATTTGGACAAGCGCTACGACGGACGAGGGTATTTCTGACCTTAAAAAGATATTTGAAGAATTGATTCTTGATGAAGAAGATGAAGAAAATCAGTGAATAAAAAGGAGCGCCAAATTTTACGGCGCCCTTTTTAGGTTAAATTATATCATATTTTCTGAGAACATCTTCAAGCGCTTTTCGTTTTTCATCACTAAGTGGGCAAAGCGGGAGCCGAAGCCCACCTACATCAAAACCAGACATGCAGAGAGCTTCTTTTACAGGAATTGGGTTAACATCTAAAAAAAGGGCATCAATTAGAGGCATAAGGTCAATTTGAAGCTTTGCAGATTCAAAAGTTTTACCCCCAAAATAAAGCTCACAGATGTTATGTGTCTCTTCAGGTAAAAGATTGCCAAGAACTGAAATAACCCCCTTTCCTCCAAGGCTAAGAGTTGGCACAATAGAGTCATCGTTTCCAGAATATATAGCAAGTTCGTCTCCACAAAGTTTACGTATTCTTGCAATTTGTGCAAGGTTGCCAGAGGCTTCTTTGACGGCGTAAATATTTGGATTTTGAGAAAGTTTTAAATATGTTTCAGGTTTTATATTGACAGCTGTTCGTGAAGGAACATTATAGATTATCAGGGGAAGTTGAGCACGGTCAGCAACAAAATTATAGTGCTCAACAAGTCCTTGATCATTTGCTTTATTATAGTACGGCGTTACACAAAGAACTGCATCAGCTCCGGCGTTACGGGCACTCAATGCAAGCCTTGCAGCGTGCTTTGTGTCATTACTACCGGCACCAGCAATAAGCGGTACACGGTGATTTATAGTGTCTTTTGCACAACAGATTATGTTATATTGTTCCTCATCGGAAAGGGTGGCAGATTCGCCTGTAGTTCCATTTACAACGATTGCATCAGCACCTTTTTCAATTAGCATATCAATTAGATCAGCGTTTTTTTTAAGATTGACTGTTCCGTCCTGTCTCATAGGAGTTACAGCTGCTACTCCGCAACCTTCAAAAATAGTATATTTCAAAAAAATTCCCCCATCAAGTATGATACATATTTTATATTTGCACAACTTATATTTTATTCAGTTAAAATAGCCATTTGCGGCTAAGAGTTCTGCCATAAGAATGTTGCCGCCGGCTGCACCACGTATGGTATTATGAGAAAGGCAAATGAATTTATAATCATATTGGCTGTCTTCTCTCAATCTGCCAATGGTTATACCCATTCCATTTTCAAAATCTCGATCAAGTTTGGTTTGGGGCCTGTCAGGTTCCTCAAAATATTTTAGAAATTGAGAGGGAGCGGTGGGAAGTCCTAAAAGTTGAGGCTCTCCTCTAAATTCAGCCCAACGTCTTTTTATTTCATCAATGTTAGGTTTTTGTCTAAAGCTTACAAACACTGCAGCAGTGTGCCCGTCAGATACAGGAACTCTCAGACATTGAGAAGTGATGCTTGGCGAATCAGCATTGATTATTTTACCTCCATAAATGCTGCCCCAGATTTTAAGGGGCTCTAGCTCACTTTTAGTTTCTTCGCCGCTAATGTATGGAATAACGTTATCAACCATTTCAGGCCATCGTGTAAAATTTTTACCAGCTCCAGAAATTGCTTGATATGTACATACAAGTACTTTTTCTATTCCAAATTCACGGATAGGATGAAGTGCCGGAACATAGCTTTGAATCGAACAATTCGATTTTACAGCAATGAATCCTCTTTTGGTTCCAAGGCGTTCACGTTGATATTTAATTACCTCTGCATGCTCGGGGTTTAATTCCGGAATTATCATTGGAACATCCGGTGTACCCCTGTTTGCGCTGTTGTTAGACATTACTGGGCACTCAAACATTGCATATTTTTCTTCTAATGTCTTTGTGGTTTCTTTGTTAAGATTTATTGAACAAAAAACGAAATCCACCATGTCAGCAACCTTTTCAGCATCTTTGTCAGCGTCAAGTACTACAATATCTTTTATATTATCCGGTATTGGGACGTGCATTGCCCAGCGCCCAAACACGGCTTTTTCATAAGTGTTTCCTGCACTTCTTTCTGAAGCCGCCAAAGCAATAACTTCAAACCAAGGGTGATTGTCAAGCAGCGTTACCAACCTTTGGCCGACCATTCCCGTGGCTCCTATTATTCCAACTTTATATGTTTTATGCATAAAATCCTCCTTATATGTAAAATTTGCTTGAAATAGAAATGCTGTTGCAATATAATATATAAAGTTAAGTAAAAAATATGCGCTATATAGATTTGAAAGTTTTGGTGAAATAAATGCAAACAAGCGATTTTTATTTTGACCTTCCACAGGAACTTATTGCTCAGCACCCAGTGGAGCAGCGCGATCATTCAAGACTTATGTATCTTGACAGAAGAACAGGAGAAATTAAGCACCTTAATTTTTACGATCTTCCAACGCTACTTAAACCAGGTGACCTTCTTATACTTAACGACTCAAGGGTTCTTCCCGCAAGACTGATAGGGGAAAGAGAGGACACGCATTCTCCAATAGAATTTCTTCTTTTGAATCAACGCGATCTTGATGTATGGGAGATACTTGTAAAGCCGGGAAAACACGCGAAAGTTGGCAAAAGGTTTGTTTTTGGTGGCGGGATATTAAGGGCAGAAGTGCTTGAAATAATAGAGGATGGCAATAGGATAGTTAAATTTGAACATGAGGGAAATATTTACAATGTGCTCGATGCAATAGGTCAGATGCCGCTTCCTCCATATATAACAGAAAAGCTTGAGGATAAAGAACGTTATCAAACAGTTTATTCTAATCCTATAGGTTCAGCTGCAGCGCCGACAGCAGGGCTCCATTTCACCAACGAGTTGCTCAATAAAATAAGAGAAAAAGGAGTAAATACTGCGTTTGTAACATTGCATGTGGGGCTGGGAACGTTTAGGCCTGTAAAAGTAGAAGACTTTCATAATCATATAATGCATTCGGAGCACTATATAGTTTCGAAGGAGACTGCCGAACTTATAAAGAAAGCCAAGGCTGACGGACATAGGGTAATTGCAGTAGGAACAACATCGTGCAGAACTCTTGAATCGGTTGCGGCAAAATATGGCGAAGTTCGAGAAGACGATGACAATACGAGTATTTTTATTTACCCTGGTTTTGAATTTAAGGTACTTGATGGACTCATCACAAATTTTCATCTTCCTGAAAGTACACTCATTATGCTTGTTTCGGCATTTGCTGGGTATGAAAATGTGATGCAAGCTTATAAAACAGCGGTTGAAAATAAATACAGATTTTTTTCATTTGGGGATTCTATGTGCATTTTATAAAGCAGTTTTGTGTTTCTATTTTGTTCATGATATTGGGCAATTAATAAGTTTTTTATTGCTGCTGAAAGGCAATATAAAAAATACTAAATACAAAGGAGAAAACTAAAATGAAAAAATGGAAATGTACTGTATGCGGCGAGATTGTTGAGTCTGATGTACGCCCAGATGTATGCCCTCTTTGCAAAGCATCTGGAGAAAAATTTGTAGAAGTATTTGAAGAGGGCGAAAAGATTTGGGCTGCTGAGCACGTTCTTGGCGCTGGCAAAAAAGATGTTCCTGAAGAGATCGTTGAAGGTCTTCGTGCAAACTTCCAGGGCGAATGTACTGAAGTCGGTATGTACCTCGCAATGGCAAGAGTAGCTCACAGAGAAGGATATCCTGAGATTGGTCTTTACTGGGAAAAAGCCGCTCATGAAGAAGCCGAGCATGCTGCAAAATTTGCAGAGCTCCTTGGTGAAGTTCTTACTGATTCCACCAAAAAGAACCTTGAGATGCGTGTTGAGGCTGAGTACGGTGCAACTGAAGGAAAATTTGAGCTTGCGAAAATGGCAAAAGCAGCAAACCTTGACGCTATCCATGACACCGTTCATGAGATGGCCCGTGACGAAGCTCGACATGGAAGGGCTCTCGAGGGACTTCTTAAAAGATATTTTGAATAATTCTGAGAAAAATCTATACATAAAAAGTGAAAAGCAAAAGCTTTCCACTTTTTTTAAATTTATAGCAAGGCTATTTTTACTCATTATCTTTTCTTAAATTACTGAATTTCGATTTCGGGCTTCCACAAAGGGGGCACCTGAAACTTTCGGGAAGATCTTTCCATTTAGTTTTAGGCTCTATTTTTTTAGGGGGCAACCCCTTTTCCTCATCATAAACAAAGCCACAGATAGAACAAAAATATTTCATATAGTATGTCTCCTTTCTATATG
>CAZNVF010000056.1:0-8473 GCA_964576395.1 uncultured Oscillospiraceae bacterium | reverse complement strand
AATCAAGATAGAGATGCATTTTCTGCCAAATATTTTTGTACCATGCGAGGTATGTAAAGGCAAGCGCTATAACAGAGAGACGCTGGAAGTGCATTACAAAGATAAAACTATCAGTGACGTTCTTGACATGACCGTTGAGGAAGCCCTTGCCTTTTTCGACAATGTGCAGAAAATAAAGCGCAAAATTGAAGTCCTGCAGGATGTGGGCCTTGGGTATGTGACTCTTGGTCAAGCGGCTACAACCCTCTCCGGTGGTGAAGCTCAGCGAGTGAAGCTAGCCACAGAACTTTCAAAACGTCCAACGGGCAAAACTATATATATTCTTGACGAACCAACTACCGGGCTTCATACCGCTGATGTTCATAAGCTTATTGATGTTCTACAGAAGCTTGTAGATGGGGGCAATACAGTTATTTTGATTGAACATAACTTAGACGTCATAAAAGTCGCGGACTATATTGTGGATCTTGGGCCAGAAGGCGGTGACGGTGGAGGCATTATTGTTGCTTGTGGCACGCCGGAAGACATTGCAGCATGCGAAAAATCTTATACAGGTCAGTTCTTAAAACCAATACTTGAAGAGAAAAAATAGGTATGCTAAAGTTTCACTATTGCTTTTGAAAAATAATAGCTCAAGTTTATTTTGTGAAAAAGGCATTTTCTCATTATTACCAAGTATAAAAGATCTGATTGGTTAAAACAAGCGGAGGTAGTTATGATACTTTATCACGGCAGCAACACTTTTGGTCTGACAACAATTGAACCACAGGCTATGGAACTTGAAAGGCCCTATATAATGCTCTCAACTATGGAGATCGTGGCTGGCTTTCATATGATAAACGCGGTTGATTGGCCTGACTGCTGGTTCCCATATGGTCTTGACGATGTTGGCGTACCGCAGTACCACGAACTCTATCCAAATGCGCTAAAAGAGGCTTCCGAGGGAAGAAAAGGCTGTATATATACTGTGGAAGCAGACGAAAAAAATATAATTCCGCTAAAAGGCGTTCCCGATGCTCGGCTTGGAACGATTCCAATGAGGGTGGCGGAATGCTTTGAAGTCAAGGACTGTTACCAGTGGCTTATGGAGGAGGAAGCTATGGGCTCTTTCCACCTTTGCCAATATGAGGAGAAAACACCGGCCCAGCTCAGAGTTTGGTATAACAGTATTTTAAGGCATATTGTGGGAAAAAAGATGATAAATACGCCGGACCGTCCATATGCAAAATTTGTACAGGAGAAATTCCCTAAGATCTGGTCCGATTATCAAAAGCTCTGTAGAAGCACAAAATAAAAAGGACGGCAGAGCCGTCCTTTTTATTTTGTAATTTGTTAATTCGATTTTTTTATTATTATTTCAGTACAGACAAAAAAGGGCAAATAGAAAAACTATTTATAGCGTTATTACTCTTTTTAATATCGCTATATCATATGGCAATTTTTATCTGAACAGAACGATTTTTGGCGTTATTTTCAACTTTTTTATCAAAATGACTGTAAAACGGCAAAAAAATATGTTATGATAAACTATAAATACATATAAAAGGAGAGAGGCTCCATGTCCGAACAGGTTATTTTCAAAAACCAGGCCTTCGGCGGCTTTAATAAAGATGAGGTTTTAAAATATATCGACGGCCTCAACGCTAACAATTCCAAAGAACAGGACAATCTCAATAAAGAGATAGCCAGCCTTACTGAAGAACTTAAAGCGGAAAAGGCCAAATGCCGCGAGAGGGATGCCAGCTTTTCTGAGCTGATGACCGCTTATGAGGAACTTCGTGAGCATTACCTTATGCTTAAAGAGAGAAGTTCAAACCTTGAAAGCGAGAACACCTCTCTTAAAATACGTTGTGATAAAGCTGAAAAGGAACTTAAAATCGAAAAAGAACTGAACCGCCAACTTGAGGATAAAATTGAAGATGAACAAAAAAGAACAGAGGAGCAGGCCGCTGCTGGGCAGAAGATGGTTGCAGAAGTCAATCGCATGAGCGATTCTGCAAAAGCAATGCTCAATGATGCAAAGAATGACGCTAATGCTATTATTGTAAATGCTCGGACTTCTGCTGAGGGAATAAATTCTGAAATAGATAGTTTCTGCGAAGAAGTGGAAAAAACGAAAGTGTTTATGCAGGATTCTCTTGCTGTTCTTATTCAGCGCCTTGATTATATAGGCCGAACTGCTTCTGAGGCAAAAATATCCGCTACCGGTGGCAGTAAAAAAAGTGATGAGATACAGCGCAGCTATGAAAAAATAGTTTCAGAAACTGAAAGTAAGGTAGCCGCATTAAAAAACAGCTTTTTTCATTGAGCCGCCGCAGCCTGTAATGGAACATAAAGTTGTTATGGGGAGCGAAAAAAGCGGCTTTTCCAAAATTTCTCTACCAAAGCAAAATCAGCTGATGCAACGCCCAGTGGTGGCTATACACAAACGCCAAAAACCAAGCTTTGCGGAAGGAATAAAGAGCCTTTTAAAAGCTATTGCAAAAATGCTGTAAAACATGGCTCGAAAACTCCTTTCGGGCCATGTTTTTCTCCATTAATTAAATATTCACAGTGAATTTTGAAAAGCAGTACCGCAAAGGTACGCAAATAAGTTTATACTTTAAAAGCCTCAGTTAGAATTCATTCGCACAATGTTTGTATTACATTTAAATATCTAAGCGGACATGTAATTAGAAAAAAACGGAGAAGCTGTTCAATGTTTTAAGGAGATGTTTAAAAAATGAAATTTTCTATAAGACCTATACGACAAGAGGATGCTGAAGCGCTAAATGCTCTGCGCCGCCAACCTGAAACTGCACGCACCATGCTTGCTATTCCCTCTGAACGCATTGACAGAACAGAAAGTTTTATACGAAATCTTGATCAAAGCGACCACGAATTTGTCGCTGTAACAGTGCTACCCAGAGGCAGTGAGAAACTTATAGGAATTGCAGGGGTTAGTGTAAATAAGAACCCCAGGACAAACCATTGCGCTGTTTTAGGCATCTGCGTTGATAAAAATTACCGGGGCCAGGGTGTGGGCTCTGCCCTTATGGAACGGGTTCTGGATATTGCTGACAACTGGCTTCGCCTTGTGCGCGTAGAACTTACAGTGGATTTCGATAATGAAATAGCCATACACCTATATGAAAAATACGGATTTGAGCGCGAAGGGTTAAAGCGCAAAGCCTGCGTTCGCAACGGGGAATATATTGATCTTGTTATGATGAGCCGCATTCGCCATGCGGATTAAGGAGCTATTATGGACAAACTGAAAATATCCTGTCCATGCCTTTTTGGGCTTGAAAGCGTGCTTTCGGGCGAAATGAAAAGGATGGGCGCAGAAAATATTGTTGCTGAGGATGGCCGCGTTACTTTTGAGGGCACTTTTGAAGATGCTGCAAGAGCAAATCTCTGTCTTAGAACTGCAGAGAGAGTTCAGATAATCATGGCAGAATTCGAAGCAAAAAGTTATGAGGAACTCTTCCAGGGAACACTTAATGCACCGTGGGAGGAGTTTATCGGCAGAAAAGATGCATTCCCAGTTAAAGGCAGAACGGTTAAGAGCCAGCTTCACAGTATGTCGGACTGCCAGTCGATTATTAAAAAAGCTGTAGTGAAACGGCTTGAAGGGGTATATCATCAAAGCTGGTTCGATGAGACTGGAGCAGTGGTACAGATACAGTTTATGCTTCTTAAAGACAGAATCATGCTTATGCTCGATACCTCAGGCACCGGCCTCCATAAACGCGGGTACAGAAAGAATTCTGTCGACGCACCGATAAAGGAGACCATTGCCGCCGGTATTGCCGACCTTGCACATGTTTATCCGGACAGCATAGTCTGTGATCCTATGTGCGGATCCGGTACGCTGATTATAGAATCGGCGATGAAAGCGCTTAATATTGCTCCGGGAATAAACCGGCATTTTGCAGCGGAACAGTGGGGTTGTTGGCCAAGTGGAATTTGGCGACAGGGCAGGGCCCGCTGTATTGATGAAATTCGCAGAGACGCTACTTTTGAGGCATATGGTTCTGATATAGATGCCGATGCTGTTAGACTTACACTTGAAAACGCAGCCGATGCTGGAGTAATGGATAGAATCCATGTTGAGCAGCGGGATGTGAGAAAATTTGAGTTTCCCAAGGCGGAACACAGGCTTATAGTTCTTTGTAACCCGCCCTATGGTGAAAGGCTTCTCGACATAAAAGAAGCAGAAGCCCTTTACCGTGAACTTGGCAAAGTTCTTGTTGCAGGGGTTGGACGCAGCTTTAATATAATTTCGCCCCATGATGAGTTTGAAGCCCTGTTTGGACGTAAGGCCGACCGCAGAAGGAAGCTTTATAACGGTATGATAAAATGCCAGCTTTATATGTATTTCAAATGAAAGAATGCTGCAATTTGGAGTGCAGTGGTATAGATTGTGCGAACAAACAGCAGAAGCAATTTTCTAACATGTTTAAAAAACGGAAGTTTTTGATATGTGATCAGGCATAGAAGCAATTACTTCTATGATAATTTCGAGTGTTGTGATAATTATGAAAATGGTCTGTATAATGTAATGTTGGAACTTTTATTAAATTAGACAATGTCGATAAACAGTTTATAGTTAATTGCCATATGCTCTATAATAGCGGGACGGGTCATTAAAATTAAAGACAAAAAAAGGAGCGGCACAGCCATTTTGGCTATATCGCTCTTTTTAGAATACTGCTTTATTAAAATACCTTTTGGTTATAAAGCAGAAAGTTTTAGTTATCGCAAATTTCAATAACAGCTTTTGTTACTGCAAGGGCTGTTTTTTGAATGTTAACTTTATCGATGAGACTCTCAAGTTCAGCGGGATTTGAAACAAAACCAACTTCAAGCATTACAGATGGACAGATGGTCAACCTTGTTACGGAATAGTAGTCCTGAATGGAACCCTCATAGTCGCGTCCAGTGGCATCGCTTATATATTCGGCCAGCTTATCGGAAAATTCTTTTGAGAAGTCGTAATGATAGTACACCTGCGTTCCACACCATAGGTTGGCATTCGCATTTTCCGCAACAGAGTTGGCATGGCAGCATATGTAAACATCTACAAGGGATTCCCTTGCGGGGTCAGTGCGCCCATAGGTGTCAAGTTTGGAACCGTCCGAAGCAATGAATACGATCTCTGCCCCAAGTTTTTCAAGAGAATCAGCAATGGCCATGGAGTTTGCAAGATTTATATCAGCCTCGTTTACTCCGTATTCTCCAGCAACACTCAGTGCACCCGGATCAGGCCCTCCATGGCCTGGGCAGACGGCTATCCTTATTCCTGAAAGGGGCTTTGCGGGGTCGTTTGAAAGGGTAGGTTTCTTTTTAAGAGCAATGGTGAAAGTACCCGCCTCTTCATCGGTAAAGACATCCCAGCCCCAAAGGTCATATCTTGAGAATATATTAAGGGTTATGCTACCATCACCATTGTTAATCGGGTTTATGCGGTACATAAGCTCAGAGTTTATATCTGTGGAGGAAAAATCGCTCCAGTCAGTGTTATAAAGCTTTATGCTGAAAAGTTTTCCATTTATTTCACCAATGAATGCAGGAAGATTTGAGCATTTGAGCACAAGCAGTTCTGCACCGTCGGCGCTCTTCCTCTCGGCAGAAGAGATTTTGTTTTGAATATCAATTTCACCTGTAACTATTGTGGAATGGTCTGCACTTATATAGCCACCGCAAGTAAGTTTATACCAACCGCTTGCATCTTCGTAGACGTAATCAACGCACCCTGTACGGAGAGTTGTAAGATAATTTCCTGCAGTTTTAGCTTCGGTCTCAACCCCAGCAAGTTCAGTGCTTGCCCTTATAGCAAGCCTCGCATTTTCTCCTGCGATATATACCTCTGCGGAGCTTTCATATGTTTTTGTGCTGCCGCCGTAATAGAGTGTGTATACCACTTTACCAGCAGAAGTGACCTCGTCTACAGGGTAATTGTCGCTGATTGTAATATCTTTACTGAACCAGGCTGGAACGCCGGCATTTGCGGATGCATTTTGGCTAAGAGCAACAGTCTGCCCGTCTATCTCTGCATAGACGGTGGCCCCACTGGGTCCAATGCAGGCAAGAGTAACAGTTTCTCCCGCATGGGTAAGGGCTGAAACTGTTGGGTAGCAGGAAGTTAGCTTGTTTGTGGTGCCGGCGCTTGAGCCGTCGCTGCCGCTTCGCTTTAGAGTTATATATATCGACTCATCTCCTTGGCTGAAAGTGAAAGTCTGCCCGCCAACTGGAACTTCCACAGTTACGGCAAAAAGGCCGCTTTTGCTTATGCGTTCAAGTTCATTTCCATCCATGTAAAGGGGCTTTTCAGGGTCAGATGTACCAAAGATCGTATATTTTACAGTACTCACAGTAAAACTCGATGTGGTAGGCCTTGTTATTTCAAATTTTGTAGATATAGAAAAGTTAGCGTATTCATCGAGCACGGTGCTTCCAAACGAAGAAATAAGGAAGCTTGCACTACCGTTTACATCATTTATAAGCGCTGAATAGTCAGAAATGCAGAAATCCACATTGCATAATCTGTTTATAAGATACTGATTATTCAGTTCATATGCATCGCCATAAAAATCGCCGCGCACCACTGGCGTGAGCACGCGTCCAAGGTCATTTACAGTTATGAGCACGGAATTTTTAAATGCCTCGCGGCATTCATCAAGATACTCCTCGTAACCGTATTCTGAGTAGCAGGAGAGCAGATTTTCAGCAAATACGATCCTGCAGGAGAGACCAGTTGCATTTTTAAATGCGGATTCATCACCAAAAGGAAGAAAAATTCCGATTCTATCCTCACCAAATTTTTCAGAAAGTTCGTCAAGAAGAACCTCCGATGCTTCACTAACGGGAATAATGATTCCGCCGAGGTTTACGCTTTTACTTGCTGTTTCAGCATAGGCTTCAGCATTTTCAGCCCTTGTAAGAATATATACGGAAAGTGAAAAATCATTTTCAGCCGGAATAAAGCTTTTTATGTATTCATCGGCACCATCGCTACGGCAGTCGAGCAAAACGCCGGAAAAACCGTTTTGTTCGGCGTATGACGAAGCTTCGGCGTAAGATATTCTGTTTTCTGCATTCAATTTAAAAAGTCTATTGGGTGCTTCGGCAGCCGCAGAAGTTACACCTAAAGCAAGTAAAATTGTAACGGCGAAAATGAGTGAGATTATCTTTTTCAAATTTTAAATTCCTCCGGGTCAAATTTGGGCATTTCAGGTGCAGAAGGTTTTGGTACCCTTAAAAGCGGGTCATAACTGAAAGCAAGGCAGGAAAAGCCATTTTCTACAACGCCTTTTTTTTGGCAGAGCACGTTTTTACCGTCAGCAGAAAGGTAGCCCCTGGAACAATATTCGCACCTTCGTTCAATATTTTTATCGAAAAAATTGTTCATATAAATTCCCCTGTTTATTTGTTGCTCTAAGTATAACACATATTATATATTTTTTCTACCTCCTGTTTCGCGTAATTTATACCAAATTCGGCTAAAAATTGGTTCTTTTTCACTTTTTGGCGGAACAATAGATAGAAGAAAAAGCGCCGCCATGCATAAAAGGCTCACTGCGGCAGGCGCAGAAGCGGAAAGCACAGCGTCTATATTGCTGCCCTTAACGGAAAAACTCTCAACAGTTTCATTTGAAAATGCAAGAAAAAGCCTTAAAATCGCAGCTGTGATACCTGCATGAATAAAGCGAGAAAGAATGAAAGGAGTAAGAGGTATTCCACTTCCGTCCGTTACGGCGGCAACCTGTAGTATAACTGATATCCCTGAAAAAGAGACAATGGCACCTGCAATTATAACTGCAGAGTAGCCTGAAATTTTTCCACAAGCCATGCAGCCGGAGGTTACTTCAAAAAATCCGTTTAAAATAGCTTTTGCTGCATTATTTTCACCAAAGAATTTGAAGATTGCGCTTTCATCTAAAAGTTCGAATACCCCACAGGCAATAATAATAAAAGCGCACATTCTGAAACAGCTTTCAGCTGCTGAAATAACAGAATCAACAACACACACTGCATTACTGGGCCTAATAATTTTTGCATCGGCTAATGTATCCTGCCTTTTTGAAAGGATAGAAATGGTTAGCGCAATGATTATAGAGGAAAGCGCCTGGGCGGTAAAGAGCATAAATCCTATTTTGATGTTTCCAAAAACTGCCGTTCCAACAGCACCTATTAAAAAAGGCGGCCCGGCGTTTACACAGTAGCAAAGCATTTTTGCCGCTGTCTCACGCGGGAGTCTTCCCCCAGCAGTAAGGTCGTTTATGCACTTTGCTGCGGCTGGGTAACCGCCTATTGCAGCGGCGAGAAGTGCTCCGCCACTGCAGGCCGGAATTTTAAGGAGCTTTGTAACTGGGCGGAAGGCCGTCTCAAAAAAATCTGCCGCTGAACTTTTACAGATGAAAACTGAAAGCGCCATAAATGGGAATAGCGCCGGAATCACAGCATAAGAACACATAGAAAGTCCGCGCCT
>CAZNVF010000055.1:0-8533 GCA_964576395.1 uncultured Oscillospiraceae bacterium | reverse complement strand
GCCTTTTTGTCTTGCCTATTTTTCCCCTCCCTGAAACTTTGAATTATCTTAAATTCCCGCTTGACTTTTTATTTGCAGGCTTATAAGCAAAGATGGAGGTTTCCTTTTTTCATGGTTATTCACTCAATTCAGGCGTTTTATTCGTTTCCTCAACGATTATTTCCCCGCCTTTCGCCGAAACGCTTATTCCTTTTAGCTTGCGTTCCGGGTTTGAAACAATAAGCTCACACACCTTATCTTCAATATCCTTGCGTATGGTTCGCACAAGGTCCCTTGCTCCGCCCTTTTTGCCATAAGATTTGGCGGCAATAGTTTCAAGAGCTGCGGAATCATAGCTAAGGCCGATTCCCTTTTCTATAAGGGGCTGACGCAGCTCGTCAAGACGCAAAGCCGCTATTTTTTCATAGTCTTTTTGAGACAGATCATGGAAAACGACTATTTCATCTACCCTTCCTATAAACTCTGGACGGAGGAATTGAGAAAGAGCCTTATATACTTTATCACGCTCAAGGTCATAACTATCCCTTCCAAAACCAAGGGCCTTTTCTTTGTTTTCGCTTCCGGCGTTAGATGTCATCACTATGACAGTATTGGCGAATGAAACTGTGCGCCCGTGTGCATCGGCAATTTTGCCCTCATCAAGTATCTGAAGCAGAATATTCATGACGTCCGGGTGAGCCTTTTCTATCTCATCAAAAAGAATAACGGAGTACGGTTTTCTTCGAACTTTTTCAGTAAGCTGCCCTGCCTCGTCATATCCTACATATCCAGGCGGCGAACCTACGATTCTTGAAACAGCGAATTTCTCCATAAATTCTGACATATCAAGGCGTATGAGCGGATCTGCGCTCTGAAACATCTCGTTTGCAAGCACCTTTACAAGTTCAGTCTTTCCAACGCCGGTGGGCCCCACAAATATGAATGAGGCTGGGCGGCGACGTGCAGATACCTGCACCCTTGAGCGGCGTACCGCCTGCGCCACAAGCTCACAGGCTTCATCCTGCCCTATAACATGCTGTTTGAGCACGCTCTCAAGTTCTCCAAGCTTTTTAAGGTCGCTTTCCTGAACTTTGCTTGCAGGAATTCCCGTCCAAAGTTCTATAACGGTAGCTATATCCTTTGCCGTTACCTCTGCTGCAAGGGCTATTGGCTCAAGGCGATTGTGTTCCATCTCAAGATTAAGGGCCTCTGCCTTGGCTGTAGCAAGAGCTTCATAATCTACCGTCTCCTCCTGCTGAAGGGCCTCTATTTTATCTTGAACCGCTCTAAGCTTTTGGCCACTTATTTCATATTCCGCCAATTCCTTATTTGCAAGGGCTGAACAAGAACATGCCTCATCCAAAAGATCTATGGCCTTATCAGGAAGAAAGCGATCGGTAATATATCTTTCTGAAAGGCGGACGCAGCTTTCAAGCAGCTCGTCGCTTATTTTAACGTGGTGGAATTTTTCATAATTCGGTGCAAGACCCTTTAGTATATCAATACTCTCGGCAATAGACGGTTCTTCGACTGTTACAGGTTGGAAGCGGCGCTCAAGTGCCGCATCTTTTTCAATATGCTTACGGTATTCGCTGAAAGTCGTCGCACCTATCACCTGAAGCTCACCCCTTGAAAGCGCAGGTTTTAAAATATTTGCAGCGTTCATGCTGCCCTCGGCTTCACCGGTGCCTACAAGGTTGTGTATTTCATCTATAAAAAGGATGATATTGCCTTCGCGTTTTATCTCCTCAACAAGGCCCTTTACCCTACTTTCAAACTGTCCTCGGAACTGCGTTCCCGCCACAAGAGCTGTAAGATCAAGGAGCCAAATCTCTTTTTCCGCAAGCTTTGCTGGAACATCACCAGAAACAATTTTCTGAGCTATGCCTTCGGCTATTGCAGTTTTACCAACTCCGGGCTCTCCAATAAGGCAGGGGTTGTTTTTGCTACGTCGGTTAAGAATCTGCATCACTCTGTATATTTCTCTTTCGCGCCCCACTATAGGGTCAAATCCGCCGCGCCGCGCCTTTGAGTTAAGATCCTCACAATAAGCGTCAAGATATTTTCTCTCCGGCTTTTTTGTGGCCTTCTTCTGTTTTTTCTCGGCTTTTTTGGCTCCGCCATTCCAGTCGTTGAAAGCGCTGCCCTCTTGAGGCTGGGAGAGATCTCCGCCGAAAATACCATTAAGGAACGGAAATGCCTGTGCACCACCCGGTTCAAACCCATCAGCATTTTCACCGTCAATTGGCTCCATGAGCTGTTCAGAAAGGATATCGAGCTCATCACCGGTAATGCCCATTTTGTTCATAAGATCCTCCACGGGTTTTATTCCGAGCTCTTTTGCACACTGAAGGCAAAGCCCTTCATTAATGGTTTTGTCACCTTCCATCCGGGTGACGAATACTACCGCCATTCTTTTTTTGCATCTTGAACAAAGCATACTGTTCATTAAAAATCCTCCATAGGAATATGTTAACTGTTTTTTATAAAAATTTATTCTTTATACTTCCAAAAAATTATTGTTAAATATAGCAAAATATATCCATTTAAAAAGAAATGTATTCGAAATTATCTGCTCGGAAATATATTTTCCTTCTCCATTTATGCTGATTACCAGCCTGAGCACGGCCGCCGCAACCGCAAGGGTTACCACACCGTTCACAAAACCTACAATTCCGCCGAAAAAGCCGTTCACTTTGCCAATTACTGGAACTTTGTTTACTGTTTTTGAACCCTTTGCAAGAAGCGTAACAACAAACATGAGTACTAAAAATACTATTACAAAAATTAATATTTCAAGTATAGGCTCCACCACTGGGCGAATAGCACTCTCTTCAACCGCTGCAGCAATTTTATCCGCGTCAAAACTTACCATTCCTGAAAGGCTATCTTCAATTTTGCTAAAATCGAACAGTAGTTTTGAAATTGCAGGAAGACTTGAAACGGCCTCTTCAAGGCCATCGAGCACGCTTTTCGTATCAACGGCATTCTCTATTGAGCTTTCCAAGGAAATGAGCACCCCCGGCTGTATTGCTGTAGTATAGATAAGTGTTGAACATATCCTTCCCACTGCAATAGCCGCAACTACAGAAAAAACGCAGCCCACAGTTTGAACAAACGCCTTGGCAAAACCATTTTTTGCCCCACCTATAATACAAAGCAGTACTATAAGCACAGCCACAGCGTCATATATTAAAGGCACCCATTCCACTATGGACCGCCCCCTTTCGTTGTTCAATTTATTTTGTTCAGCTTCTAACTTCACAAAGCTCCGTTCTGTTTACTGCAAATACAGATTCTTTCGTTAACTGAATCAAAAGAGCGTCAGCTTCCGCAGTGAGTTCAGCCGTCTTTTCGCCGTTTTGGTTAAATACACTGAGCGTTCCAGAACAATACACCGCGGTATTTGAACTGTTCCCGCTGGAGGAAACAAATTTTCCGCTTACCGAAGCAGTCCTCAAAATCTCAAATTTGTCGCTAAGGAAAACTACTTCTGTAGTTCTAGTTTCTGTATACCTGTCAAAAATAACGACGGCGCGTCCGCTTCCCGAAATGTTTATGAATCCCGCCGGCTCCTGCTCAAAATCGCAACTTCCTAAAATATTACAGTTCCTGTCAAGAAGCGCAGCCATCGAATCGCAAATAAGTTTTATGTCTCCGTTTCCGTCATGCTCAAGGCTCATTACAGCTGCATTTATAAATTCTTTCGATGAAAGTTCCACCGCAGCCTCTGTTGTAAAAACATGTACGGTTGTAACAATCTCCCCGGAAGCATTTGCCGAAATCGAAGCCGCAGCAATGGTTTTACTTCCTGCATCGACCGAACCGCAGATTATATACTCATTTGATGCGGACCACGAAAACACTTCTTCTTCATAAGTGGAATCCCAAACTGTAAGTTTTCCGGCATACCTTTGGTCGTTTGTCACAACAGAAAGCCAACCGTCGGAGGAAATACTTGCATTCACAATATTATTGTCAAATTCCTTTTCAAAAAGCACTTTGTCTCTCATTCTGACCATAAGCTTTTTGCCGCCTCGGTCGTAAATAAGGAAGCGCCTTCCTGAAGCTTCCACCACCGGATTCGCCATATCGTTTTGCTGAAAAAGTAAAAGCTTTCCGCTTTTAGCATAGAGGTACACCGCGCCATCGGTAAGGATCCCGATGTTGTCGCCGCAGGTAAAGGTTTGTAAGACTGAGGTGCCAGCTATTTCTACCGGCATTGTTCCCCCGGAACCCGAGGCCGCTATTCTGTCGCTTATTATTCCGGCCACGTCCTCGGTTATAAAAATATAAACTGCGCCGCAGATTATTGCAAAAAGAAGCAAGGTTCCTATGAATTTTCTCATTCTTTGTGAGGCTATTTTTGCCCGGCGTTTTTTTCTTGCCGTTTCAAATTCGCTTGTTTTCTTTTTTGCCAAAATGCGGCCCTCCTTTTTCTAAATTTATGTTCCGACATCAGTCTTTTCCACTTTGAATATATTTAAAAAGTGCAGTACAGATAGCTCCGCAAACTACCGCTGAAACTATTGCTTCGGTAAGTCCCGCTCCAGTAATAGTAGTCATAACGGCAGCCATAAGAGCTTCATAAGCCATATTGTTTGCGGCTGAATAGCTTTTTCCAAAGAAAAGATAAATACCTCCCATAACTAGTAGCGTATTGGTCATTGAACCACAAAAACCGCAAATACTGCAAACCACGCTTTTTTTCATGCCAGTTTTTGAAAGCGCTTTAAAAACAAGCGCCGCAACAACGCCTATAAGTATTCTTGGAACAAGACATACCAAAAGTGCGGCAAGACTTCCCTTCTCTTCACCAAAAACTGGTACAAAAGGCGAAAATACAAATGATGTGACATTCGGCTGAATAGTTGCTTTTATAAGGCTGGTAAGTCCGAACACTCCCCCAAGGATAGCGCCTTTTTTCCACCCGAACAGAACGGCTCCGATTATTACCGGCATTTGAATAGTAGTTGCGCTAATAACGCCAAGAGAGATATAACCCAGCGGCGTTACAGAAAGAAGTATAACAATTGCAATAAAAAGCGCAAATTTTGTAAGGTCAGAAGCATTTTTGGATCTTGCCATCTTGTCACATCCTTTAAGAAATCGTCAATTGTTTTAATTATACAATAAATTATTTTTCATAGCAAGGGGTTTGGTAATGTAACATGGTTTCCCCATATTGATAACACTTCGATATTATAGCCAAATTAAGATAAATAAATTAAATTCAAGGGTTATATAAAAAGCAGATATTATAAATAAAATTGAAAAACGCGTCAAAAATATGTAAAAACATATAAGTGAAGAACTCTAAAGCAAAGAATATCCACATAATACCCTAAACACCAAAAAAAGCTACCGCCTGATTTTTTTCAAAAATTCTACTTGCAAAACATTTTTTAAAACTAACATTTCTTTTGCTTTACTGCATACTTTAAATTATCGTGCAGGCGCCGTCTCTTCAGCGCCGCGGCTCACATTGCCGCCGCTTCAATAAGCTTTTTTACCCGCCTGCAAAGGGCAGCATTTTCGCATCTGTCCAGACGCGGATCCTCAGAAAGTATTTTTTCTGCGGCCTTTTTCGCCTTCTCAAGAATATTTATATCCGTCATAAGGTCTGCCATTTTGAGCATGGGCACCCCGCTTTGGCGAAATCCAAAGAAATCCCCTGGCCCGCGCAGCTTCAAATCCTGTTCTGCAATTTTAAAGCCATCGTTTGTTTTTGCCACAACCTCAAGGCGGCGCTTTGCCTCTGGCGAGCGGTTGCCTGAAATTAATATGCAGTAGCTCTGTTCTTTTCCGCGGCCGACGCGCCCGCGCAGCTGGTGAAGCTGGCTTAGCCCAAAGCGGTCGGCGTTTTCTATTATCATACAAACAGCGTTTGGAACATCAACCCCCACCTCTACAACCGTGGTAGAAACCAGTACCTGTATGCGGTTGTCCGCAAACGCCTGCATTACTCTTTCTTTCTCTGCGGGCTTCATTCTTCCGTGAAGAAGCCCTATATTGCATCCAACAAGTTCTTGGCCGCCCAGGCGTTCTGCCAGGTCCGCCGCTGCTTCAAGAGGCAAAGCCTCCTCCTCCGGTTGTTCAACCAACGGACAAATAATATAGCTTTGTTTGCCCTGTTCTGCAAATTTTCTGACAAAATTCATTGCCCTTTGCGAAAGTTCGGGTCCAACAAGATACGTTTTTACTGGGAGCCGGTTTTTCGGCATTTCATCAAGCACAGAAATATCAAGATCCCCATAAAGCACAAAAGCAAGTGTGCGTGGAATTGGCGTTGCAGACATAACTATCGTATGCGGAGCATTGCCCTTTTTGGTCAGTGCAAGGCGCTGACGCACCCCAAATCGGTGCTGCTCATCAGTTATTATAAGCCCAAGGGATGCAAAATCCACATCCTCCTGTATTAAAGCATGCGTACCTGTAGCTATTGTTATTTCCCCGCTTTTTATAGCTTCTTTCATGGCATTTTTTTCACTTTGCTTCATAGAGCCCGTTAAAAGGCCCACTTTTATTCCAAATGGAGCGAACATTCTTTCCAACGTGGCCTTATGCTGTTCGGCAAGAACTTCTGTCGGTGCCATTATAGCACTTTGAAAACCATTTTTTGCTGCAACATACATACAAACTGCCGCAACGGCTGTTTTTCCACTTCCAACGTCGCCTTGTATGAGCCTATTCATAGGCACGGCGGTGCTCATATCAGCAAGGCACTCGGCTATAACTTTTTTTTGAGCACATGTAAGTTCAAACCCAAGGTTGTTTGTAAATTCTGATATATTAACCGGACTAAACGCAAAACCGCTTTCAAGCCTTGTTTTGCCCCTTGTAAGGTCCATGCCAAGCGAAAATTCAAGAAGTTCCTCAAAAGCCAACCGTTTTTCGGCTTTTGCAAGCGCTTCAGCATCTTTTGGAAAATGGATAGAGCTTGTTGCTTCTTTTTTCGAGCACAAATCGTATTCATTTAAGATTTCCGTGCTCAGGCTTTCTTCCACTTGGGATATGCAGCCCTCAATAGCTGCTTTCATCTGAAATGAGATCATCTTTGAAGAAAGCCCTTCTGTCAGTGGATACTGCGGCATCATTCCTTTCTCATTTGCCGGAAATACAATAGGCGAAGTCATTTCTCCGCCGGTTAGCCTTTTTGTAAATTCGCCAAAAAATATATATTCTTTCCCTGTTCTCAGCGAATCAACAGTATATTTTGCATTAAAAAAAGTTATAAGCATATCCTGCTCCATATCTGTTACACGGACCTTTGTTACGGTAAGCCCTTTGCGAATCTTCTTTGAGGTGCCTTTTTCTGTAACTAACGCTTTAACGGCGCAGGGCTCGTCCGCTTTTGCATCCTTAATAGTCAAAGGGCCTGTAAGGTCAATATAGCTCCTTGGATAATGCTCAAGAAGGTCGCCGATAGTGTAAATACCAAGTTTGGCATAAAGCCCGGCACGCTTTTCGCCAACGCCTTTAAGCGCAGTTATACTTGAATCAATATTCACACTGACGCCCTCCTTTTAATTTTGTTATTAAATAATCTTACACCAACGCCGCAAAAATACAAGTGCCAAATTATGAACTTTTGCCCAATGCTCATTCATAAATATTCATTATTACACTTTACTGGCATTGCAATATGTTCCGTTTTGTGCTAACATTTACTTATGTTTACAAAGCGAGGCGTTTCAAAATGTATAGTATCCGGCGGAATTTTGACAGATTCAGGAGGGGCGTTTGTTCCGTTTTTACCACTCGCTGCATTTGTTGTGGAAGACCTGCCGCCGGCAGAAAATGCCTTTGTACCAGTTGCGAGGCCTCGCTTATTCCCGCTTTGGAATTTCATTCAAATGAAAGTTTCTCTTTCTCACGCAGCGCTTCAAAATATGAATACCGCGGCTGTGCAAAAACCGTTCTTTTAAAGTTCAAATTTTCTGAAAACTACCATTTTTATATGGATACCGTTTTTGATTGGCTTCTTTCTGCTTTCGATGAAAATTTCTCAGAAAAAAAGTTTGAACTTATCATTCCTGTTCCTTCCTACGGAAATGAAAGAACCCGCCTTTCGCTTATTGCCGAAAGGCTTGCCTATTACAGAGAGATCGCTTATGCACCACTGGCGCTGAAAAAGATACGCAAAACAGAGAAGCAGCATAATCTTCCTGCTTCACTGCGGCGCGCCAACCTTCTTGACGCTTTCAGCGCTGGGCCTGAAGTTTCAGGTAAAAGAGTACTTCTTGTTGATGACATTTTCACCACGGGCAGCACAGCAAATGAGTGCTCACGGGCTCTTATTGCCTCCGGTGCAGAGGAAGTTTTTGTGCTCACCGTGCTCAAAACGGAAATTTTATAATAACAGATCAAAAAAAGCTTTCCAAAAGTGGAAAGCTTTTTTCATTTTATTTTCAGCGTTTTCAGGTATGCTTTGTGCTCTGGGGTTACACGGAAACTTTCCGCCGCTTTCTGTATCGCCTTATTGTGGGTCCACTTTTCAAGGAGCCCTTTCTCGATATATGGAACGGCGGCATCATACTGTTTTGCAAGCGCT
>CAZNVF010000054.1:229-8565 GCA_964576395.1 uncultured Oscillospiraceae bacterium | reverse complement strand
TAAAGGCCGCTAACACCATAAGGAAACCGCCTATTCTAGCAGGAATGAAATTCGCGACATCATCAACATGTGCCGGTACCCTTCCAAAATACATATACCTATCATTTTTATAACCGACCATACTGTCCATTGTGTTTATTGCTTTATAAACCATTGCCAATGGCGCGCCGCCGATTATCATAAAAATAAGAGGAGAAATTACACCGTCAACAGTGCTTTCTGCCACAGATTCCACCGCTGCACGCCTGATAGCAGGTTCGTCGAGCTGTGAAACATCCCTTCCAACTATTCTTCCTACCGCTTCACGGCTTTTTTCTATATCCCCCGTCTTTAGTGCATCGTAAACATACATTCCGGCATCTTTGAGGCTTTTCATTGCAAGGCATTGCCAGCACAAAAGACTTTCTACTGCCAAACGTAAAAGCGGATGGGCAAGCCCACAAAGCCAAAGCACTGCAAAGCCAAAGCTAAAAGAAACCCCGCAGACAATAACCGCCATAAGCGCTCCGCCAAAAATTTCGGCACCATTTGTTTTGGGAAGAATCTTCCTTATGATTTTTTCCAAAAATGATATCAGCTTCCCAATAGCAATTACTATATGAGGAATTTTTATCGGGTCGCCAAAAAGTATATCAAGCACAAAAGCAATCGCTGCTGCATAAATAATTTCCAATCCGGTGATCACTCCAGTATATTATAATCTGATATGTGAAAAATCTGAAATTCCAGCTATTCACAAAAAATCCCGTTCGTGTAGATCACACGAACGAGCAAGGTAGGGCTAATCTGCATTTTATCAAAATAAGGTTATCACCAGAGAGAAAAAATGTCAATGACCATTTTTGCCAATATAAATCATTTTCTTGACTTTATATACATAAAAGTTGTATTATGTGATGGAGATATGGACAAGAAGGGTGCAATTCCCTCGCAAGGCCGTTGCCGTTAAAGCCGGAAATCCATGCTGCACAATCCTTTGCGGACACCGAAGGACCTGCATTCTTTTTATGCTCAGAAGCCTTCGGTAACTGTTACCGGAGGCTTCTTTATTTATGGATATTATAAGAAATGTAAATGGAAAATTCCTTCGTTGTGGATACACTACCGGGGTTTGCGCTGCCGCTGCTACAAAAGCCGCTGTTGCTTGCCTGCTTTCAGGTGAAAAAGTTGATTCTGTAAACATCATCACCCCGTCCGGCGTGGATCTTTCTATTGATATTGCTGAAATTTCCGTTTCAGGTGAAAACATCAGCTGTGCTGTAAAGAAGGATGGCGGTGATGACCCGGATGTGACACATGGGGCACTCATTTTTTCTTCCGTTCACCGTATTCCCGATGGAATAGATATTGATGGCGGAGAGGGTGTAGGTCGTGTAACAAAGCCTGGGCTTGATCAACCCGTGGGTGCCGCTGCCATAAATTCAACTCCAAGAAAACTTATATCCGAGTCTGTTTTAGAGATGTGTGAAAAGTACGGGTACTCTGGCGGGATATCCGTCACTATCTCAGTTCCAGGTGGTGAAAAGATTGCGGCACATACATTCAACCCTAATATAGGAATTGAGGGCGGTATTTCTATTATAGGCACAACAGGTATAGTTGAGCCCATGAGTAACAAGGCCCTTGTTGATACTATAAAACTTGAACTTCGTCAACGGTATATCTCCGGTGCACGCTCTATTCTTTTGACGCCTGGAAATTATGGTGAAAAATTTGCCCGCGACGTACTTAATGTTTCTCAATCTGAAAATGTGTCGTGCTCAAATTTTATAGGAGATGCGATAGATTACGCCGTTGAGGTTGGCTTTAAAAATGTCCTTTTGGTCGGACATATAGGAAAACTCGTAAAGCTAGGTATCGGACTGACCAATACCCACTCTGCAAATGGCGATGGACGAATGGAAACACTTATGGCCTGTGCTCTTGAAGCAGGGGGATCCATTTCCCTTCTTAAATTGATACTTGGTTGCGTTACCACTGATGCTGCACTTGAGTTGATAGAGCAAGAAGGCATACTAGCACCTACCCTTGCAATACTAAAAAAACGAATAGACCGTTTTTTATTAAAACGTGTTCCCGATGACACTGAAATCGGTTTCATATGTTTCACCAATGCTAACGGAGGTGGAAAAATCCTTATGCAGAGTGAAAATTCCGAAAAACTTCTTAATCTATGGAGGAATGATTAATGGTAAACTTTGTTGGTGCCGGATGTGGCGCACCCGATCTTATAACTGTTCGAGGGGCTGAACTTCTTCGTTCTGCTGATGTAATTATTTATGCCGGTTCCCTTGTTAATCCCGCATTGCTTGATTATGCAAAAGATGGTTGTGAAATTTATAATAGCGCAAAAATGACCCTTGATGATGTTATAGAGGTCATAAAAAAAGCTGAAAGTGAAGGAAAAAATACAGTTCGTCTTCATACTGGCGATCCCTCTGTCTATGGCGCTATACGTGAGCAGATGGACAAGCTTGATGAACTTAAAATATATTACTCGGTATGTCCCGGTGTTTCAAGTTTCTGCGGCGCAGCAGCTGCTTTAAAAGCTGAATATACACTTCCAGATATAAGCCAGAGTGTTATTATAACCCGTATGGCCGGAAGAACCCCTGTGCCTGACCGTGAAAGCATCCGTTCTTTTGCTGCTCATAAAGCTACCATGGTCGTTTTTTTGAGTGCAGGAATGACTGAGAAACTGCAGGAGGAATTTATTGCGGGAGGCTATAGTGAAGATACCCCTGCCGCAATAGTTTATAAGGCAAGCTGGCCTGACGAAAAAGTAATGCGTTGCACCGTCGGAACACTTCATAAAACTGCCGTGAAAAATGGAATTGAAAATTTAGCGCTTATAACTGTCGGAGGTTTTCTTGGTAGCGACTATTCTCTTTCCAAACTTTACGACCCTGCTTTTACAACCGCTTTTAGAAAGGGCACTGAAGAATGAAAATAGCAATACTTTCATTCAGTAAAAAAGGACTTGATCTTGCAAAAAATCTGGCTGAGTTTTTGGAGAGGGACGGAGACATTGTTTCATTTAAACGTGCGGAAAGTGGCGAACTTTCAGTTTGGACGGATAAGCATTTTCCTGAAGAAGACGCACTTATTTATATCTCGTCCTGCGGAATAGCCATTCGTGCTGTGGCACCTTTTGTAAAAAGCAAGACCAGCGATCCAGCCGTAATTGTTATTGATGAATGTGGAACTTTCGCCGTTTCACTTCTTTCAGGTCATATTGGTGGGGCCAACGCCCTCGCTGCGAGAGCAGCAAAGCTTATAGGAGCAATGCCTGTAATAACAACAGCAACGGATAGGAACGGAATATTCGCTTTCGACAGTTGGGCATCGACACACGGACTCACTGTCACAAACCCTGAAAGAATAAAATGGGTATCAGCAAGAATGCTTGCTGGAGAAACTATAAAGATTAAAAGCAACTTCCCTATTGAAGGCCCTCTTCCTGAAGGGACAGAACTTGCTGATGAAAATTATGATGTGCTCATAACATACCGAATCCGCGGCAAAAATGACGCGTTGAGGCTTGTGCCCAAAGTTGTTACACTTGGCATAGGCTGCAGAAAAAATATTCCAGCAAATGCCATTGAAGAAGCTTTTAATTCGACTTTGAAAAAATCCGGTTGTCATGTTGCGTCGATAGAAAGAGTTTGCAGCGTAGATCTTAAAGCCAATGAACCTGGAATACTTGAATTTTGTAAGGAGCATTCACTTAAATTTTTGACATTTTCGGCCGAACAGCTAATAAAAGTTCCCGGGAATTTTACATCTTCTGCATTTGTAAAATCAGTAACCGGAGTTGACAATGTTTGCGAGCGAAGTGCTGTTTTAGGTAGTGGAGAAAATGGAAAGCTTATCTCACAAAAAGACGCCGGTAATGGGATAACAATGGCTCTTGCTATAGCTCCCTACACAGTACGATTTTTTGATGATAACAAATAAAATCAGATTGGAATGAAATATTATGAAAAAACTTTTTGTTGTTGGAATTGGCCCCGGAGCACCGGAATATATGACTTTTGCCTGCAAAAAGGCCATTGAAGATTCAGATGTTATAGTCGGATACTCAAAATATGTTGAGCTTGTAAAACCTTTTTTTGCTGATAAAGAATTTTTTGATACTCCAATGAAACGCGAGGTAGAACGTTGCCGTGAGGCACTTCGCATAGCTTCCGAAGGGAAAATAGTATCTATGGTCTGCAGTGGAGATGCCGGCGTTTATGGAATGTCCGGACTTATTCTTGAACTTTCTGAAGAATATCCTGAAGTTGGAATTGAGGTCGTGACCGGTGTTACTGCTGCCCTTTCCGGCGGAGCTGTTCTTGGCGCCCCTCTCACTCACGATTTTGCTGTTATCAGTCTCAGCGATCTTCTAACCCCTATTGAACTTATTGAAAAACGTCTTGAATGCGCCGCTATTGGTGACTTTTGCATCGCGCTTTATAACCCATCAAGCAAAAAACGCGCCGACTACCTGAAAAGGGCCTGCGAAATACTCCTCAAATATAAATCGCCAGATACTGTATGCGGAATCGTAAAAAATATCGGTCGTGATGGCGAAGAAAAAGAGATAATGACACTTTCCAAACTTAAAGATGCCAGTGTTGACATGTTTACCACTGTTTTTATAGGCAATGAAAAGACCCGCCGCATAGGTGACTGGGTAGTAACGCCCAGGGGGTATTCCATTGGCTGAGGTGATACTTTTTGGTGGAACGACTGAGGGACGAGAACTTTCTGAACTTTTAAAATCAGAAAATATTGACACCCTTGCTTGCGTAGCAACTGAATATGGAGGCACTCTCTGCCCTGCAGGCGGTTCTCTTTCAGTAAAATGCGGGAGACTTGACGCTGATGATATAGCTGTGCTCATAAATGAGCACAGGCCTAAGTATGTAATAGATGCGACACACCCTTATGCTTTTGGCGCAAGTGAAAATATAAGCATTGCGTGCTCGAAAACAAATTCAAAATATATTAGAGTACTGCGCGAAACCTGTTCCCGCGATGGCTGCGTTGAGTTTGACAGCATTGAAGGACTTATAGATTGGTTAAAAAATACTCCTGGCACGATTTTCTCAACTCTTGGAGTGAAAGAGGCCTCGCTTCTTGCAAATATTCCCGCTTTTGAAAAGCGTGTTTGGCTTCGCATTCTCCCTTCGGTTGATGGACTTTCTTCATGTTTTGATCTTGGTTTTCCGCCAAAACATGTGATCTGTATGCAGGGGCCGTTTTCGGTTGATATTAACAAGTCCATGCTCAGTTTTGCCAAAGCTGATATACTAGTTACGAAGGAATCCGGCCAAACTGGCGGTTTCCCAGAGAAGCTTTCCGCAGCAAAGGCGCTTGGGATTACAGTTGCTGTAGTACTCCGAAAATCCGAAAGCGGAATACCATTAAGTAAGATAAAAAAACTAATTGAGGATAAAAAGCTATGAAAAGAGTAAATATAATCGGAATAGGAATGAGTTCTGACACCGTCACATGCGAAGGCCTTCGCGCTGTGGAAAATTCAGACGTCATTCTCGGTGCACCGAGAATGACCGGGGCTTTTCCTGACTTTAGGGGTAAAATATACAATGAATATCTTTCCGATGCTGTAAAGAAGATTATCTCTAAAAGTGAGTACGAAAAATTTTCTGTTCTTGTGTCAGGAGATACTGGTTTTTACAGCGCGTCCGAAAAGCTCTGCTCTACCCTTTCTGAATACGAGGTAAATATAATTCCCGGAATATCGTCCCTCAATTATTTCTTTGCAAAGCTCAAAATGTCCTGGCAGGACACAGCGCTGTTAAGCTGCCACGGAAGAAATGGCAACATTGCTGAAATTGTTCGCCGTAACAGAAAAACCTTTGCGCTTACTGGCGGCAATATTCCCGAACTTGGAAAAAAACTTGATTCTGTTGGTTTTTCTGATCTTAAAGTATACGTTGGAGAGAATCTTGGAAATGAGAAAGAAAAAATCACAGAAACTGTGGTTTCCAATCTTACATGCTCAGAATTTTCTTCCCTTGCAGTTATGCTTATTGTTAATCCTAAGCCTGAATGTTGGGCACGTTTTGGCATTCCTGATGAAGAGTTTACCCGCAGAAAAGTTCCTATGACAAAATCTGAGATTCGCACCGTTACAATGAGCAGCCTTAATATTCGACCTGATTTTGTATGTTATGATGTAGGTGCGGGCACTGGCTCCGTTACCGTTGAAATGGCCCTTGCCGCCTACTCCGGACATGTTTATGGAATTGAACGGAATGAAGAAGCTGTTGAACTTATTGGCCAAAATTTGCGCAAATTTCATATCGGCAACGCCGACGTTATTTATGGGGAAGCTCCCGGCGCGCTTGAGGGACTCCCCTCACCTGATGCCGTTTTTATAGGCGGAAGTGGCGGTGAAATGGATAAAATTTTTGATATAGTTTTTAATAAAAACCCAAATGTCAGAATTGTTGTGAACGCTATTGCAATAGAGAGTGTTTCTCAATCTATTGCTGCATTTAAATCCCATGGAATAGATCCTGAAATAACCCAAATAAGTGCAGCCCATTCTAAAACTGTTGGCGGACTTCATCTTATGATGGCTCAAAATCCGATATATGTTATTAGTGGAGGCGGCCTATGAATAACAGGATCTTAATTGCCGGAACCAATTCTGGATGTGGAAAAACAACAGTTACTTGTGCACTTCTTTCTGCTCTGAAAAAGCGTGGTTTAAATGTGAGCGCGTTCAAATGCGGGCCTGACTATATAGATCCCATGTTTCATAGAAAAGTTATCAATGTACCCTCGTATAACCTTGACCCATTCTTTTGTAATGATATGCAGCTTAGAAAATCTCTCTCATTACGCGGTGGAGATATCTCAGTGATTGAAGGCGTGATGGGCTACTATGACGGCATAGGCTCCGATGGGCATGCAAGTACATATGAACTGGCAAAAAGTACTTGCACACCGGTAATACTTATCATAAATGCTAAAGGGATGTATACCTCCGCGGGAGCGATTTTGAAAGGCTTTTGTGAATATAGACTCGAAAGTAATGTTCGTGGAGTTATCTTTAACAATGTTTCGCCCATGATGTACGAAGCACTGAAAAAAATTGCCGAAAACGCAGGAATAAAACCTCTTGGATGTCTTCCAAATGATGAAACTGTTACAGTTGGAAGCCGACATCTTGGTCTTATAACTGCCGAAGAGATAGATGATATACGGGCTAAAATTGATAGGCTTGGTGAACTTGCTGAAAAACATTTTGATATAGATGGAATTTTAGCCATTGCCGCTGAAGCAAAAGCGCTTGATGTTCCTCAGATATTTTCTAATGCTGAAAAACACCTTAAAATCGCAGTGGCAAAAGATGAAGCGTTTTGTTTCATGTATGAAGAAAACATCGAAATGCTTAAAAATTTGGGCTGTGAAATATGTTTTTTTAGCCCCATACATGATAAAAAACTCCCTGATAATATAAGTGCACTTTGGCTCCCCGGCGGTTATCCGGAGCTCTACACTAAGGTTCTTTCTGAAAATGTTGAAATGCTTTCGAAAATAAATTTGGCTGTAAGGTCTGGTCTTCCCACCGTTGCAGAATGCGGTGGGTTCCTATATCTTCATAAATCTTTGGACGGCAGCCCCATGGCTGGAGTAATTGACGCCGAAGCATTTAAAACAAAAAAGCTTCAGCGCTTTGGATATGTAACATTAACTGCGAAGAAAAACAACCTTTTTTGTAAAGCTGGGGAAAAAATAAACGCTCATTCATTTCATTATTATGAAAGCAGCGATAATGGAAGCGATTTTCTTGCAGAAAAACCTTTTTCTGATAAAAAGTTTGATTGCATACATGCAAGTGAAACTCTATATGCTGGTTTTCCACACATATACCTTCCCAGCAACATGTCCTTCGGCAAGGCTTTTGTTGAAAAAGCAACTGATTTTGCAAAAAAGAAGAAAATATATTTTTGAAATAAGGAGGTAAATATGGCTAAAGCAATAATGGTGCAGGGCACCATGTCTAATGCGGGAAAAAGCCTTCTTGTTGCGGGTCTCTGTCGCGTTTTCAAACAGGATGGCTATCGTGTCGCTCCCTTTAAAAGCCAAAATATGGCTCTTAACTCCTTCATTACAAATGAAGGGCTTGAAATGGGCCGAGCCCAAGTCGTTCAGGCGGAAGCTTGTGGGATTGAACCCTCTGTATTGATGAACCCAATACTTCTCAAACCGGTAACAGATATGGGGTCGCAAGTAATTGTGAATGGAGAAGTTAGAGGCAATATGAAAGCTGCCGAATATTTCGCAATGAAAAAAACGCTCATTCCAGATATAAT
>CAZNVF010000054.1:0-219 GCA_964576395.1 uncultured Oscillospiraceae bacterium | reverse complement strand
ACACCCTTTCTAACAACAATGATATTATAGTCATAGAAGGAGCCGGAAGTCCCGCTGAAATAAATCTTCATTCTGATGATATAGTGAATATGGGAATGGCTAAAATGGCAAAAGCACCCGTCCTTCTTGTAGGTGATGTTGATCGCGGCGGTGTTTTTGCCCAACTATATGGAACAATTGCTCTTCTTGAAAAAGAAGAGCAGGATATGGTAAAAGCGA
>CAZNVF010000053.1:0-8613 GCA_964576395.1 uncultured Oscillospiraceae bacterium | reverse complement strand
TGTCGGTATTGCATTCACCAAACAGGCTATTGATGAAGGCCTTGTTCAGTCCTATAAAACTTCTTATTGGGACTCTGTTCCGGATTGGGCTAAAGACCCCGAAGGCCTTTGGATGGTTGCATATACTGGATGCACCACTTTCCTTTACAACGAAACTCTTCTTGGTGGAGAAATGCCCACCTCTTGGCAAGAAGTTCGTGATGGTGACTATACTATATCTATAGGTGATGTAGTTGGCGGCGCGACTGGTCAAGGCAATGTTATTGCTACAGCTTACGCTTTTGGCGGTGACATTGACAATCTTCAGCCTGCTTATGATTTCTGGCTTGAAATGGCTGAAGCCGGTCGTATTAACAAAGTCGATATTACTTATCAGAATTTTGAATCCGGTGAAGTTCCTTTCGGTGTAATTTGGTCTTATAATGCTGCTACTTACAAAAATGACGCATCTGAAAGCAAGGGCTATGAAATGTCTCTGTGCATTCCAAGTGACGGCGCCATTCTTGTAGGCTATGCTTCAGTAATCAACAGGACAACTGACACTCCTTTTGCTGCAGCACTTGCCAGAGAATATATCTTTTCTGATGAAGGCCAAATAAACCTTGCAAAAGCTGGTGCTATCCCAACAAGAACAGATGTTGTAATACCTGAAGATGTTCAGCAGTTCAGCCCCGAAGACTATGCTAACGCAGTGGGCATTTCTGATGGTGATCACTACACAGAAGTTTGTGAAGAGATTGCAGCTTGGTGGAACGAAAATATCATTCCTCTTATAGGATGATAATTAAATTTGCTTAAATTAGTTTAAAGCACAAAGAATGGGGCGTACTGAGTAAGTGCGCCCCATTCTTGAATGAGGTATTTGCCAAATGAAAAATACAGCCGCTACAAAAAATAAAACCACTAACAAATATTTATACCTGATTGCCCTTCTGCCTTTTGTAATAGTTGTTTTGCTCTATGAACTGGTTCCACTGTTCATGCTGATAGTAGATAGCTTTGGTTCTGATGTTGATAAAACCGTTCGCTTTACTTTTGAGAACTATGAAAAAATATTTACAACTTTAGGCTATCAGAAATCTATAACAAACAGTCTTAAAATAACTTTTGTTTCTACTATTATTGGTATCATAATAGCGTTTTTTGGAGCAAAAGCAGCCCATAATTCTAGGGGAAAATGTAGAAGTATATTTATGACAATACTTAATATGACTTCCAACTTTGCAGGGGTTCCGCTCGCTTTTGCATACATGATTATTCTTGGAAACATAGGAGTTATAACCCAAATAGGAAATCTCTATGGAATCAAATTTATTCAGAATTTTGATCTTTACAGCAGTCAGGGTCTTATTCTGATGTATATATATTTTCAAATTCCACTTTCCACACTTTTGCTCATTCCCGCTTTTAATGGGGTTAGAAAAGAATGGAGGGAGGCCAACATGCTTCTTGGAGGAAAAGAAAGCACATTCTGGTTTAAAGTTGGGATCCCCGTGCTTATACCAAGTATTTTTGGAACGATAAGCGTTCTTTTTGCAAATGCGCTTTGTGCGTATGCAACGGCTTATGCCCTTGTTATGAATAACTTTAAACTTTTGCCATTGGACATTTCTGCGTCTTTTACGGGTGATATTGCTTCAAAACCAAAGTTTGGTGCAGCGCTCTCGGTAGTTATGATGGTCATTATGTGTGTTGTTATTCTTATTGATAACTATATTGTTAAAAAGACCACAGCATGGAAGACGAGGTGAAGGTTATGAATAAAAAATCAAAAATTCTTTCAAATATTTTTATGATCTGTGTCATTATATGGCTTTTGCTTCCTCTTGTAGCAACACTCGTATATTCGCTTTTCAAAAACTGGACTGAAATTATTCCAAAGGGATTTTCATTTAATAGTTATATAACGGTTTTTAATAATCCGAAATTCTTTTCAGCTCTTTATCAAACAGTGCTTCTTTGTATAATTCCGATAATTATAATGATAATTGTAGTTCTGTTGGCACTGTTTGTTACAACTGTTTATTTTCCAAAGATTGAGAAATATGTTCAAATGCTGTGTATGATCCCATATACCATTCAGGGAGTAATCCTCTCTGTTTCAATCCTCAGCGTTTATGGAAAAAGCGGTGGAATTATGGGAAACAGAATGGTGATGCTCATAGGAGCTTACTGTATAATAATTCTTCCACATATCTATCAAGGAATAAGGAACAGTATGCATGCTATAAGTATGACAACGTTGATTGAAGCTGCAGAAATGCTCGGAGCAAGTAGGCTTTACGCATTTTTCAGGGTGATAGTTCCAAATATTATAACAGGAATAACTGTTTCTTCGCTTCTTGCGGTAGGAATCATTTTCGGAGATTATGTAATCATAAGAAATCTTTCTGGAGGCGGAACTATGAACTTGCAGGTTTATCTGTATCAGGCAATGAAACGCTCAACAGATGAATCTTCTGCGGTTATAGTTTTGATAATGCTTGTTACATTTGCAATAACAGCGTTGGTCCTTTATTTGCAAAGCAAGAGCAAACTTGAAAAGATCCAAAAAGAGGGGAGATAAACAGATAATGTCCTACATTCATTTTGAAAATTTAAATAAATCATTTGGAGATAACCATGTTTTAAAAGATATTAATCTTGATGTCGAAAAAGGCCAGCTTGTTACTCTGCTTGGACCTTCAGGATGCGGAAAATCGACTTTACTTCGTTGCCTTTCTGGCCTTGAGCAGCCAACAAGTGGACATATCTATCTCGACGGTGAAGATATTACCAATGTAAGCCCTAGAAAGCGCGGAATAGGAATGGTCTTTCAGCAATATTCTCTTTTTCCAAATATGAGTGTGAGAGATAATGTGGCCTTTGGTCTTAAAATGAAAAACGTTCCAAAAAATGAAATTGATGAAAAAGTGAAAGAAATGCTCGATATTGTTGGCCTTTCTGATAAGATTGACCAATATCCATCACAGCTTTCCGGCGGCCAGCAGCAACGTGTTGCACTTGCAAGAGCAATGGTAACTGAGCCTAAAGTTCTGCTTCTTGATGAGCCTCTTTCTGCGATAGACGCACTTCTTCGTAGAAATCTTCAAATAGAGATAAGAAAAATCCAGCAAAAACTCAATATAACTACTATTTTTGTCACTCATGACCAAGATGAAGCAATGGTAATGTCCGATACCATACATCTTTTCAATGCCGGCCAAATAGAGCAGTCAGGAAGCCCTGTGGATCTTTATACCAACCCGGCAACCAAATTTGCGGCTACGTTTATAGGCAACTACAATCTTTTAAGCGCAGAAAAATTTGGAAGGGCCTGTGGAGATAAATTTGATTGTCAGGATGTCGCAATCAGACCGGAAATAGTAAAAGTAAGCAAGGATCCCATAAATGAGGACGGATATTACCTACTTAAAGGGGTAATTACAAATCATATTTCCCATGGTAATATAATTCGTTTTACGGTGGAATGTGAAGGTATTTGGCTTAATACCGATGTCGTTTTTGAACGTGAAATGGCATTTAATGAGGGCGACGAAGTTTATGTTGGAATAGAAAAAAGCTTGATTATAAAACTATGATGAAATATAATATAGAATAAGCAGTACCGGAAGGCAATGCCTTCCGGTATATTTTGTAAAACGTTTTGGAGGCTTTTATGACTAAAATATATGCTCACCGCGGTTTTTCTGAAAAATATCCGGAAAATACTCTGCTTGCTTTCAAAAAAGCATCAGAGGCAGGTGCTGATGGTATTGAATTGGATGTACACCTTACAAAAGACGGAGAGCTTGTCGTAATGCATGACGAAAATACTGTTCGCACTACAGGTATGGATGCTTTTATTAAGGATATTACTCTTAAAGAGTTCAAAGCCCTTGATGCCGGTTATGTAAAAAAAGGAGAATTTGGGTTTGAGGCTCCGCCGACTCTTCGTGAGGTGTTTGAACTTCTTGACGAGACTGGAATGGAATGCAATATTGAGATAAAGAGCGGTTTGTTTGAATATCCAGGTATAGAAAGAAAGATATTGAAACTTGTTGACGATTTTGGCCTGAGGAATAAAATTGTTATCAGTTCTTTTAACCATTATACTGTTTGCCGTTTTAAAGAGCTTGCCCCGGACATAAAGTGTGGTTTTCTTGAGGAGAGTTGGCTAATTTATCCGGGCGCATACACAAGAAATAGAGGAGTAGAATGTTTTCACCCGTTTTTCAATATGCTCAATCATGAGAATGTGCAGGATCTTCGCAATAATGGTATTGAAATAAACGCGTGGACAATAAACGATGAAGACGATATGCGAAAGGCAATAAATCTCCAAATTGAAATAGCAATTACAAACAGGCCTGACCGCTTTCTTGAGATAAGGAAAGAAGTTTGCGGTAGATGATCATATATTGAGTATTGCCGTTTGGTCAGTTTTACTAAAAATTCAAAGTGTTGATTTGGCCAAGTACAGGGCCATAATATTTAAATCTTAAAAAAAGAATGCAGAAAATTAGATAATGGCGGCGAGCCGGAAGTGTTAAAGCTTACAATAAAGGATGAAAAACTTTCTTGCTAGCTCTGTCATAATCTTTTTGAGGGGATATATCTATCGAAATAGCAATGTAAAAGGGAAATAAGTAGTTGGAATTGCAATGACAAGGGTATGGGCAAGAGCCCTGCTGTTATGAACTCCAGCAGTTTATGGTGGATGCAAAGTTTCAAAATAAAGCTTTGGAACACATGCTCTTATGTTTATGCTTCACTGCTTGAGGGAAAAGAAATATCGCCGTGTTTAAGTATTTGTTCAATAATATGTAAAAGAGGAATTTACGTATACTGGCTATATAGACGATGATTTGACTAACTGTTTTAATTTAGTTATTCTATTTAAAGTAACAAAAAACCGTTTGTTTTTAACAAACGGTTTTTTTATTTTATTACATTATCTTCCGAAAAGCTTTGACAACGGCTCAATAACTTTTTGCAAATCAGCTATGGCGGAATTTAGCGCGTCGATATCTATCTGGTCGACTTTTTGAAGTGCTTCATCAACATTATCGAGAGCTTCAGTAAGACTTTCTCCACTTTCTTCAATAAGAGCGTTTGCATTCTGCAAAAGCTCAGTAAGCTGGGATTCATTAAGCACTGTATTGAGTTCATGGGTGAGTTTTGTTATTTCATCTATGGCAGTATTAGCCTCTGCAAGAATACTGCTAATCTGAATGCTTAAAAATATTAGAGCAATGGCCACCACAAGCAAAAGAATAGAAATAAAAATAGTTTGGCGTTTTATCCACTTTGTATGTTCAAGGTTTTGTTCATAAATAAGCTGATGGATCTCGTAATCGGATTTCCTAATATTTTTATTGTTGCTATTCATGTTGTTATCTCCTTCATATAAAAAGATTTAAAATTCCAAAAGAAAATATGCCCATAATTATTCCACAAGCTAAAATGCCAAAACCTATAGCTACAAGGCATTTTTTAATTCTTAGCTGTAAAAGAGCAGCCATAAGGGAAGCAGTCCATGCTCCTGTTCCTGGAACTGGCAGCGCAACAAAAAGAAAAAGTCCAAGGAGCTCCCAATTTCCTATTTGTAAGGCTTTTTTGTTGCCACGATCAATTATTTTTTTGAATATCCATCCGATTTTATCAAATTTGGATAAATAGATTAAAATACCTTTTGAGAATTTTATGAGAAATGGAACAGGAAGAACATTTCCCAAAAGACAACAAATAAGACTTGGAAGGAAAGACATATTTTTAATTGCTGCATATATCATGGCACCGCGAAGCTCAATAAATGGAACCATTGATATTAAAAATATATGCAGATAATTTTCCAAGATAGTTCACGTCCTTAAATTCCTTGATATTACTATTGTAGAATAAATAAAAGTAAAAGTAAAGAAAGATTAAAATTAATAATAAAAATACTTTTATTCAAAGTAATTTTGTGGTAAAATCAAAATGTATATTTATGATTGGAGGGATACTATGAAAAAAACTCTTTCTATATTTCTTGCAATGATGATGATAGTGCTTGCATTTTATGGATGCTCTGAGGAAAATTTACCGGAAAATGAAAATTCCGAGAATGATCAAGAAAATATTGTTGAGGAGACATTAAATATAGTTATTTATGACCGCGGTGAAGACAGCGAATACTGGGAAAGCGTTGCCACTGCTTTTGAGGAAGCAAACCCTGGTGTTACTGTAAATATGTTTATAAGCAAAGATGCGGCATATGAGCTGCGTGATAGGATACTTGGAGGAAATTCGCCGGATTTTGTTTATCTACCGTCTTATGAGGAAAGCGGAGTTACAGAGGCGCTTATTAAAGATAAAGCTATTACTTCTGTTTCGGATGTCGAACAGGTGATATCTTCACTTATACTTTCCGGAGCAGTGGAAAACACCCTTTGTAAACCTTACGGAAGTGGTGAGACTTACCTTCTTCCTTTGTTTTTTGACATTGAGGGACTCATCTATAATAAAACGCTTCTTGAAGAAAATGGTTGGAGTATTCCGAAAACTTGGGATGAATTTGTAACTTTAGCAGAAGCTTGTGACGAGAAAAATGTAGCAGTGTTTACGTATGCTGGCTCAGAGCCTGATGAATTTGTAAACATTTTTGCTGCGGCACTTGTTCCATCAATTGGTGAAGATGCTGTGAATTCAATGCTCAGCTGTAACGCAGAAGCTTGGGAAAACGAAGCAGTGGCAAGTTTTGTGGAATATATAGAAAAAATAAAAACACTTGTTGCAAGCGGAAGCAGTACAAAATCACGTGAAGACGTAAAAGAAAACTTTACAAATGGTGATGTACTTTGTATTTCTGGCAATATGTCTGACCTAAAAAGTTTTGAGGAAGAAGGGGAATATGAATATGGGTTTGCTTCATATCCTGAGCTTTCACTAGATGGTGAGAATGTAAGTATTATAAGTTTTTCTGAAATGTATATTCCTATAGAGGCTGAAAAAGCTGACCTTGCAAAAAAATTTATGGTTTTCCAGTATAGTGATACTGCCGTAAAAATAGCGGCAGAAACTCTTGGGGAATTTACACCTGTACTTAAGATTTCCGAACTGGCAGGTCAATATGAACTTGATCCAGCAAATGAAGAAATATATACGTCAATGGGCACATCTGTTTTTGCCCCTAAATTTACTGTAAAATCAGCTGAAAACCCAACGCTATCTGATGAATTTACCAGTCTTATTGTGTCTGTATTCAAAGGGAACGTGACACACAAGGATTTTAAAGATAAAATGCTCGAGTATATTGAAGAATACTAATAAATTGAAATTAGAAGGAGACCGAAAGCAATGGATAAACCTAAATTTTATATAACGACCCCAATATATTATCCCTCGGATAAACTCCATATTGGTCACACCTATTGTACGGTTGCAACAGATATTATGGCGCGCTACAAACGGCTTCAGGGTTATGATGTAATGTTCCTTACAGGAACAGATGAGCATGGGCAGAAGATACAGCAAAAGGCTGAGGCTGCAGGTATGACTCCCCAGCAATATGTGGACAATATAGTAGCGGGAATAAAAGACCTATGGAAAATGATGAACATTTCCAATGACCGTTTTATAAGGACAACTGACGACTACCATGTTGAAAGTGTAAAAAAAATATTTAAAACCCTTTATGATAAGGGAGATATTTATAAAGGCACATACAAAGGTAAATATTGTACCCCGTGTGAATCTTTTTGGACCGAGACTCAGCTCGTTGACGGAAAATGCCCTGACTGTGGAAGAGATGTTATTGATGCTGAGGAAGAGGCTTACTTTTTTCGCCTTTCTGCATATGCCGATAAGCTTGTGAAGTATTATGAAGAACATCCCGACTTTCTTCTTCCAACCTCGCGTCTAAATGAAATGGTGAATAATTTTATTAAACCTGGGCTTGAGGATCTGTGCGTTTCAAGAACTAGTTTCAATTGGGGAATACCAGTAGAGTTCGATCCAAAACATGTAGTGTACGTTTGGGTTGACGCCCTTTCAAACTATATTACAGCCCTTGGCTATCAAAATGAGGAATATTCCGATTTTGAAAAATATTGGCCTGCCGATGTTCACTTTGTGGGCAAAGAGATAGTACGTTTTCATACAATAATTTGGCCAGCAATGCTTATGGCACTGGATCTTCCGTTGCCGAAGCGTGTTTTTGGCCATGGATGGCTTCTTATTGACGGTGGGAAGATGTCGAAATCTAAAGGCAATGTTGTGGACCCTGTAGTGCTTTGCAAACGTTATGGGACTGACGCCCTCCGCTACTTCCTTTTACGAGAGTTCCCGTTTGGCTCGGACGGGGCATTTACCAATGAAGCTCTTATAAATAGAATAAATAGTGATCTTGCCAATGACCTTGGCAACCTTGTTTCAAGGACAGTTGCGATGGCAGAAAAGTATTTTGGCGGAACATTGCCGGAGGGAAGAACGCCCAAGCTTATTGATAACGAGCTTATTGAAATGATAAATGGCCTTAAGGAAAGATATGAAAATGCGATGGAATCGTACGCTTTCCAGAATGCCCTTGTTGAGATATTTAAAGTTATTTCTCGTTCTAATAAATATATAGATGAAACAGCACCATGGGTT
>CAZNVF010000052.1:5000-8671 GCA_964576395.1 uncultured Oscillospiraceae bacterium | reverse complement strand
AAAAATAGATAATTAAAAAACTGCTCTTCCTAAAAAGAAGAGCAGTAATTTTTATCAGAAACAAGATTATTTAACTTCAACAGAAGCGCCAGCGCCTTCAAGTTTTTTCTTGATTTCGTCAGCTTCAGTCTCAGAAACTCCTTCTTTGACAACTTTAGGTACATTGTCAACGATCTCTTTAGACTCTTTAAGGCCAAGACCAGTGATCTCTTTAACAACTTTGATAACGTTCATTTTTGTCTCACCAGCACCGGTAAGAACAACATCCCAACTGTCTTTGGTTGCAGCAGCAGGAGCATCAGCAGCAGCACCAGCAACAACAACAGGAGCGTCAGCAGAAACGCCGAATTCCTCACAAATTGCATTTTTAAGTTCGTTTACTTCAAGAATGGAGAGACCTTTAATCTCTTCTACAATGTTTTGAATTTTTTCAGAAGCCATAATAGTTTTACCTCCTGTAATGATTTTAAATAGATTATTATTGTAATTTGATGATCAGGCAGCTTCGCCTTCATCACCGCCGTTTTTCTTAACGATTTCGTTAAGAGCAATAGCGATACCCTTGATTGGGCTTGCAAGAGCGCAAACAAGAGCAGTAAGAAGCCCTTCTTTGTTCGGAAGTTTAGAAAGTTCCATAACTTCTTCTTTGGTAATAATTTCTCCGTCCATAAATCCACATTTTACAGAGAATTTACCGTTGGAATCGTCTGCAAATTTGCCAAGGATCTTTGCGGGAGCAAGCGGTTCCTCATTAGAAAGAGCAATTGCAGTGCTTCCAGAAAGGTAAGGGTCAAATCCTTCGAAGCCGGCTTCCTTAGCCGCAAAGTGAAGAATGGTGTTTTTGACAACGGTGTATTCAACACCGGCCTCACGAAGTTCACGACGAAGTTTCGTGTCATCAGCAACGTTAATTCCGATATAGTCTACAAGAACGCCAGCCTGAGCACTTTTAAGTTTTTCAACAAGTTCAGCAACAGCTTCTTTCTTTGCTTGCAAGATTTTTTCACTGGGCATTAAAATTCACCTCCTGCATTATGATGGGAGTTTTACAAAAAAAGCTCCCTCCGCGTGCCGTGGAAGGAGCGTAATAATTTTGATTAAAACGCTACATCCTCGGCAGGCCAGCCTTTAAGCTGTTTAAGCGTATAAACGCACCTGCTGTCTCTGGACAGCATTAACATTATATATTACAAAATATATAATGTCAAGCAGTTTTTTTGAATTATTTTAAATTAAAGGCGTTTTTTGCGTTTAAAGTTTCCATATTTTCTATGGTTATAGTTTCTGATTATCATAAGAGCAATATAAAGTGCAACAAGAATAAATATAGTTATTATAATAAATTTAAACCAAAAAGAATGCATCATGTCGGAGAAATTTTTAAGCCCACTGAGAAGTTCACTCTGTTCCACCGATTCGGCCGCAACAAGGGGAACAGAGCCGATTGTTTCACCAGCAAGAACGAAATTTATTTTTCCTATTTCCTCGCCCTTTTCAATTGGTGCTTCAACAGAGTCAGGAACATCATATTCGTAGCTTATAGAAGAAACTTCGGTATCCACAGGCAAAAGAGTTCTAAAGCTTTCGCCAATCATAAGCTGTAAATAATCCTTTTTCCACGCAAGTTCGAGTTTAACTTCTGCAACCTGAGAACCGGCCTCAACAATAGTTTTTATCTCAAATTCTGTAAAAGCCCACATATAAAGATTTTTAGCGTCAACAAGAGCGAGATTATATCCATCATCAAGTTCATAAGGAGCGCCAAGATCTATTTGATAATATGCAAAACCCTCATATTCGGCATATGAGGCAACATTGCGCCCAATTTCAGTAGTGTACCCGGACTTGATACCAATAACAGGTGAATAATAATGTATATTTCCATTTATAAGAAGGCCATTATAAGTATTCCAAGTAAGTTTTCCGTGAGTATCTGTAGCTTCGCAGGTGTAGGAATTCAACGAGACGGTTTCACGAAATTTTTCAAGCCCCATGGCGTATTTGCAAATCAAATACATATCGTATGCAGTAGTGTAGTTAGCAGTATCATGAAGACCATGACAATTTGTGAAATTGGTGTTTTTTGCACCAATTGCCAAAGCTTTTTCATTCATGAGCTCAACAAAAGCATCTTGGCTTCCAGCAATAAGTTTTGCAAGAGTCATGGCTGCATCATAACCGGAAGCAATTACAAGGTCATGAAAAAGTTCATCGGCCGTAAAAGTATTTCCAGAGACCATACCAGTGGAGATGATTCCATTATTGCGGTTGTCATAAAGAAAATTTTGGGTATTCATATCATAAGTGGCTAATGCATCCCATCCTCCAGCGGCATCAATGTTTTCTATTACAACAATTGCGGTCATAATTTGAGTGAGCTCAAGTGGATACATACGTTGGTCGGCATTTTGCTCATAAAGAACATTTCCGTCTTCGTCGGCAAGAAACACAGCTTCGGAATATACATCGAATGATGGATTATATTTCATTTCTGCCAAGGCGCAAATGCCAAAAGAAAGAACAAAAAACAAAGCTAGCATAATTGAGACTAATTTTTTCATGATTTCCTCCGAAAATTCATACAAAATTGCCAGTAAGCGCGCATATAGTAAAAAAATATTGCTAATTTGTCCATTTATTTGTTATACTGTTATTATAGCAAAAAAAAGTGCGCAATGGAATAGGTTTATTATTAATTTTATTCCGTATAATAATAAAATTAAATATTTGTTAATCTTTTATTCAGTTTATTTTGTTTTGGAGGCAAATAAATGTTATTTATAACGGGAGATACTCATGGTGATCTTACAAAATTCAAATCTTCAGCTATGCATAAGCTAAAGAGGGATGACTACATAATTGTATGCGGTGATTTTGGGTTTGTATGGGATGGTTCCAGCAAGGAAATAAATAATCTTAAGTGGCTAGCAAAGCGAAAATATAAAATACTTTTTGTAGAAGGTGCTCATGAGAACTTTGAAATGCTGAACAAATATCCAAAGATTAACTTCATGGGTGGAAAAGCAAGGCAAATTGCCGATAATATATATCAGCTTATACGCGGTGAAATTTTTGAAATAGATAGCAAAAAAATATTTGCTTTTGGTGGAGGGGATGACGAAGATCTCGACTTAATGGATCTTAGGGAGTGCCATGATTTTACACGATTACCGGAAGAAGGAGAGTGTGTTCGAGCACGAAAAAATCTTGAGGAAAATAAGTACAATGTGGATTATATAGTGACATATGACGTTGGTTTTAAACTTAGAAATATGCTCGAAATGGAGAGCAACTGCTTCAATAATCTTCATGCATTTCTTAATGAGGTAGCTGAAAAATGTTCATTTAAAAAATGGTATTTTGGTTGTTTTCATTTTGATAAAAGAATACCACCGGAATATTACGGAGTTTACAAAAATATATATAATGCAGAAACAGGAAAAGAAATATGATTTTATTGACATAGCAAAATAAAAATGATAGAATATACAGGAATAGGGGAGTAATCGGTGCTTAATTGCGCAGCATTACCAACATGCTGGAGAAATCCTGGTATTGCTTTAATTGATGAGACTTATCCGCATATTTTGTGCGGATAAGTTTTTTATTTTGTTTTTCGGAGGGGACAAATAATGTCATTGATAGAGCTCTTTTTGATTGGGATAAGTCTT
>CAZNVF010000052.1:0-4990 GCA_964576395.1 uncultured Oscillospiraceae bacterium | reverse complement strand
AGTTTCAATTTGCAAAGGGCTTTCTGTAGGAGAAATTAAACCTAAACACATATTTTTAGCTGGGGTTTGGTTTGGCGGTTTTCAGGCTTTAATGCCGCTTATAGGGTATTTTTTAGGATCAACTTTTGAACGGTATGTTACAAGTTATGACCACTGGGTAGCATTTGTACTTCTTGGTGCTATTGGGGCAGGTATGATAAAAGAATCAAAGGAACAGGACAATGATCAAAATGCGTCTTTTGCATTTGCCACAATGCTTGTGCTTGCTATTGCAACGAGTATAGATGCGCTCGCAGTTGGAATAACTTTTGCATTTTTAAAGGTTAATATTATAGCTGCAGTGTCTATAATAGGTGCTACAACATTTGTTTTTTCAGCGATAGGAATAAAGGTTGGAAGTGTTTTTGGCGTAAAATATAAATCAAAAGCAGAACTTTTTGGTGGAATAGTTCTTATTGTCCTTGGAACCAAAATACTTATTGAACACCTATTTTTTTAGTTGATGGTTGAAAAAGCAGATTACATTAATGTAAATTAAAATGCTTTTATATAAGAAAGCATGACAGGCATATAGTTCCGGTCATGCTTTAAAAATATATAGCTAGAATTATTTTATTGTGTGGTAAAGCTGGATGAGTAGAATATGCTACAAAGTAACTGGTTAAAATTTATAAAAATTGAGTAAAAAAGGGAATAAAGCGGTTACTTTGATTTCATGTTTACACGAAGTTTATCTGCAATGAGCGCTATGAATTCACTGTTTGTAGGTTTGCCTTTTCCACTATGAATGGTATAACCAAAATAGGAATTTAAAACATCCACATCGCCCCTATCCCAAGCAACTTCTATAGCATGTCTTATTGCTCTTTCTACTCTTGAAGATGTGGTTCCATGTTTTTTAGCAACTGAAGGGTAAAGGCATTTTGTAACTGAGTTCATAATTTCAATGTCTTCAACGGCCATAAGTATTGCTTCACGGAGATAGTGATATCCTTTTATATGTGCAGGAACTCCTATTTGATGAATGATATCGGTTATAATTACTTCAAGATTTGAATTGTCCATATCAGTAGTAATAGCTGCTGTATTTATATTAGCCCCCTTTAAACTGATGTTCCAAAAACTGCTCATTCTTTCTGCAAGGATAGAAAAGTCTATGGGTTTGATAAAACAATATGCAGTACCATTTGAAAGAAGCTCGCGTTCAAGTAAACTACTGTCCGCGGGAACAATGGCCATAAAAATTGGAAGGTTATCACTAAGTTTTTCCTTGCATTGTTTTATTACACCTATCATATCTACATTAGACATGAATGCATTGCAAAGAACTATGTCCGGTTTACGTATTAAAATAGAATCAATGAGTTCGCGCCCATCTTTGTTAGCAATAGCGGTTATAAATCCGTAAGAGGTTAAAGTCTCTGAGCACAAACGGCAAAACTCTTCATCTTCATCAGAAATTAAAACTTTGATCTTTTTCTCCATATTTTCCGCCTTCTCCGCACAAATATTTTTTGATTTTAAATAATTTGTAAAACCCGCTGTACGGAACGGGTCAAAGCAAACAATTGGGAATTTTTTGTAACCCATTGGTTAAATAATACCATAATTTTCCAATATGTCAAGGAGTTTACAGAAAATTACAAGAAAAAATTTTAAAAAATTTACAGAACTTTACATAAAATGCGTAATTAAGCCATTTTTGATTTTGTTGTGTTAATTTGATTTTACAAATTTAAACAAATTGTTGGTTTTTATTAAACATTTAAAAAAGGAAAATATAACCGTTTAGTTTTGCCAATAATAACCAAAGCTTTAAATTTAGCAAGAAAAGACATATTTCCCCTTATTGGCAAAAAATCTACTAAGAATTATCATATTAATTAATATTAATGGGTCTATTAAACAGCAAATATGAAAGGAATAAATTAAAATGAAGAAAATTGCAACACTTACTTGCTGGAGATCAAATGCTGTTTGTGCTAGAGCGAGCTGTTTAACAGCATTTAATGAAAAAACGGATTTTTTTACCAGTTATTCTAAGGATACTCAGTTGGCGGCAATGATGACATGTAATGGCTGTAAATCTGATCAACCTTTAAGTCCGAGTGAAGATAAGGGTATTATTGAGAAGATAGAAAGATTAAAGAAAGAAAATATCGACACTGTACATGTAGGTGTATGCCGAATAATGAGAAATGGTGACGAGTGTGGACATATAACAGAGATATGTGAAATGCTTGAGGAAAACGGAATTGAGGTTATTCGTGGCACACATAAAGAAATGAAGCATCAAACCCCAAAACCGTAAAATACTATAATATAATGAAAATATAATCCCAGTTTAAAAGCCCGCATATGCGGGCTTTTAAATTAAACATTTTCTGAAACATTAAACATATTTTCAGCAAAAATACCATAACCTTTTGTGGGGTCGTTTACAAAAACATGCGTTACTGCTCCAACAAGCCTTCCATTCTGAATAATTGGGGAACCGCTCATTCCTTGAACGATACCGCCAGCGGCATTTAGAAGTTCGCTATCGGTAACTTTTATAATCATATTTTTAGTTGGACTGTTATCATTAAGAGAAACCTTTTCAATAATGATGTCGTATTCCTTAGCAACAGTACCGTCAATAGTAGCAAGAATTTTAGCATTGCCTTCAAAAACATCTTGTTTTGGCGCTATTGGCAAAGAGATACCTCTAATTGAGCTGTTGAGAATGCCGTAAACACCACTCTCACTGTTTATGCTTACTTCGCCAAGGGTTTTTGAGCTTGTAAAAACTCCTCCAAGTTCACCCGGGTCGCCGGCAACACCTCGTTCAATTTTATTTATTGCGGCGGGAACAATCTCGCCACTCAAAAGTGGAAGGAGTTTACCTGTATCGACATCGCATATGGCGTGTCCAAGTCCTGCAAAAACCATTGTTTCCGGGTCATAAAATGTCATTGTTCCAATTCCAGCAGAACTATCCCTGACCCAAAAACCGGCTTTATAGCCGCTTCCATCAGCCATTTCTTCGGGTGTGATATCTACTGTAAAGGTCTGGTCGTTACGTTTTATAAGCATGCTCAAAGTTTCACCGCCACTGTTCTCAATGCATGAAGCTACATCCTCATTTGTATACATTTTTTCTCCGTCTATTGAACATATAATGTCACCTTCAACTATTCCAGAATCCATGGCAGGGCAGGAGAGACCGTTTTCAGTATGAATTCTTGAAAGACCAACTACTAATACACCGTCAGTAAACATTTTTACACCAAATGGTGTTCCGCAAACGGTTACAATTTTTTCATCTGTTACCTCAACACGGACTTCCTTTATAGGTATCACATTTAAAAAATTGATGTTTGTGGAATAAGTGCTGTCTTCAGAATTAAAGACAGCTTTTACATTATTATCTTGATACTCAAAAGAAATAACATTTTTATATGATGATGCAAAAGAGAGGTTCTCATTTTCTGAAACATAATAGACGTCGGGCAAAATCTGCTGAAAAAGAAGAACAGCGCTCATTATAGCTGAAATAGAAGCAATAAAAACAGCGGCTGTTCGTCGATAAATTTTATAAATCAAATTGTCACCTCCTCAAATATATTTTCTCGAAAAAAGCTTTCTATATGTCCGGCAAAGTTTTGCTTGTAACTGCGGAAAAAATGGTATATTATAAATATAAGTAAAATATTTATATAATATTTTCAAATTTTTTATAAAAATGCTTGACTTACATATTCCCTTTATGGTATAGTAAATATACCTCTAAAAGGGTTTATTTTTTTGCGCAAAAAATCCGCGTCCTTTTAATTGAGGGAGGCAAAAATTCCAAGAATCAGGAGGTGCCGCAATGCGAGTCAAAATAGTGTTGGCATGCACAGAGTGCAAACAACGCAACTACACTACCATGAAAAACAAAAAGAACGATCCAGACAGACTTGAAATGAAAAAATATTGCAGGTTCTGTCGCAAACACACGCTCCACAGAGAGACAAAGTGATGAAAGGAAGTAATTAACGTGGCTAATGAAAATACTGCGAAAAAACCGTCTTTCATCTCTAGAGTAGGTCGATTTTTCAAAGACATTTTTGGCGAACTAAAAAAGGTTGTATGGCCCAGCAAAAAACAGGTCATTAACAACACCATCGTCGTGATCGTTGTCGTAATTATCTGTTCTTTGGGAATCAGTTTGATTGACTATTTCTTTGGTCTTATTCTCAAACTGTTTTTCGGCTCTTAACGAACGAAAGGAATTAAGTTATGTCTGAAACTCCTAAATGGTATGTTGTGCACACATATTCCGGCTATGAAAATAAGGTTGCTGGAAATATTGAAAAAGTTATCGAAAATAAACGTTTTCGCGATTTGATTTTCGATGTCAGTGTACCGACCGAAACTATCGTTGAGGTAAACGACAACAAAAAGCGCGAAGTGGAACGTAAAATATTCCCAGGCTATGTCCTTGTTAAAATGATCCTTACGGACGAATCTTGGTACGTTGTCAGAAATACCCGTGGCGTTACCGGTTTTGTGGGTCCTGCATCCAAACCTGTTCCGCTCAGTGATGAAGAAGTGGGCAAGCTTGGAATTGGCTCCAAAACAGTTGAACTTAAATATGCAGTGGGAGACACCGTTTCCATTGTCACTGGTCCGCTTGAGGGATTTGACGGAAAAGTTGAATCTATTGACGTTCCTAACAATAAGGTTCGCGTTATAGTTTCCATGTTTGGAAGGAATACACCTGTTGAGCTTGAGCTTGAACAGGCGGCCTGCAAAGATTGAAGATCTTTTTGAGGTAGTCGACCTACAATTAAGATAGATTAGGTCGGCGAACGTAAAGCGTAGGCGCTTTACGTGTGGGAGGAATCGAAATTTTTTCTACATCGGTCCCGTATAACCACGTAATGGTTGGAGGTTTGAAAACAATGGCACAAAAAGTTATTGGCTTAATCAAGCTACAGATTCCCGCCGGAAAAGCTACTCCGGC
>CAZNVF010000051.1:0-8864 GCA_964576395.1 uncultured Oscillospiraceae bacterium | reverse complement strand
CACCGTCAACAACCACCACTTTGTCCGTATTAAGCCAATCATAAGCTGGATTTGTCGAAGATATTTTTGATATATCTGTTGTACCTTTTACTCTATACGGGTTTACCCAAGCCTCTATTTTCAGCCCCGCACTGTGTGCTTTCGATACCATGATCTCAAGCGGATCATACCCTGGTGATTTGCCTTCTTGCCCTGTACAGTACACTGACCACGGATAAATATCCGAATCGTACATAGCATCACTGTGGGAGCGGGCATGTACATAAACCGTGTTAAACCCATCTGAAACAAGGTTATTGAACATTTTTTCTATACTTGATGTGAATTGTTTTTCTGTCTTTCCCGTCATGATAGACTGATATTCAAGGAAAGATATCCAAACAGCCTTTGTTTCATTATAAGTCTGGTTTGAAGATGTTATTGGTTTTTCTGATGATAAAATCAGATCAGAAGAATTCGATGAAACGGAAGACGACTCAGAAGATGAAGATTGTGGCAAAGATGATGTTGCCGAGCTCGTATTGCTCGAAACTCCGCTATCTAACATTTGCGACGAGCTAGATGTATTTTCACTGTCAATACTGCTCTCGCTTTCCAAAATATCATGCTGAGAAGAATACCCTGTGCTCGAGTTAACCGAATTTGCCTCACTATTTTCGATCAGGTTTGCGCTTCCCTCTATTACATTGTGCTCTATATTCTTTTCACACGCAGCCATTAATATAATTATAACAACTATCAGTGCAATAGCAAGCGGTCGCTTCACAATTTGTCCTCCAAATAACTGATTATTATATATAATAGTATAAAAAACTACATTATTTTACGCAAGATAAAAAACTATTTTGGAATAAATATAGCTCTAATTTATATACTACACTTTTAGTTAAATATTGTTTTACTATCTCATTTTCACATTTTCTTCACCTATCATTCTTTCAAGACGTTTAACAACATATCCATTGCCTGAAGTAGTATCTACCCATAGCTTTGTTGAAGCTTTTACCGTCTTTTTAGTATCAGAAAAATGGATATAGAGTGGAGTAAGTCCTTCAAACACACTCAGAAAGTTCATAACCATTTTATATTCATGGCAATTTTGAGATGGAAGCCGTACAAAAAGTCCTTTTGATTCTGAAGTTTTCGGCTGTAAAATTGAAGTTTGTTTTCCATATCCGTCTTTTTTTAAATTTTCTCCCATACGCATAGACCTGTTGTCTGTTCCAAAGGGTATCCGCTGTGCCTCATCCAAAGTCAAAAATCTTTCTGCAACGAGCTTTACATCCTCATCCTCGCGGGAAGATACTCTTGCATCTAGTACAATAGCTTCATTAACTGTTATGACCCCACCATATTCGGACAGTATTTTAGGGAAAACAAGGGCTTCTAGGCTTCCGGTAGTGTCTTCTATTACTACAAAAGCCATTACATCGTTATTTTTTGTAGTTTTCATTTTTTTGCTGAGAACAATTCCGCAAAGCCGCACTCGTTTGTCACTAGCTTTTTCATATGAAGCAACCTGCTTTATTTCAAGAATCGTGCTTGCCCCAATCTTTTCAATAATACCATTGTATTCGTTCATAGGGTGGCCGGAAAGATACAGACCCGTTGTCTCCTTTTCCATATTAAGCTTTTCTCGCAAAGTAAAATCTGCCACGTTTGGAAGACTGTCTGCATCAAAGCTCTCCTCCTCAAATCCACCAAAGAGGCTCATCTGGCCGGAAATGTTGTTTTTTTTCTCTGCGTCAATATTCGAAAGCAGAGCCTCATATCCAGATAACATCTGATTTCGATTGTTTCCAAAACAATCAAGAGCGCCAGATTTTATTAGACTTTCAAAAGTGCGTTTGTTCAGTTCTCTTCCATACGCACGCTTGCAAAAATCTGTAAAGCTAATATACTTGCCACAAATTTTTCTTTCTGTAACTATGTCATTTATAATTCCTCTTCCAAGATTTTTAATTGCAAGAAGGCCAAAACGTATATTTCCATCCTGCCATGTAAAGCCACTTTCAGATTTATTTACATCCGGACCTTTTATATTAAGACCCATTTTCTGGCATTCTCCAATATATTCTATGACTTTATCTGTGTTGTCAAGAACAGAGGTAAGCTGTGCAGCCATATACTCACCAGGAAAGTGGCATTTGAGATATGCCGTCCTGTAAGCTACAACAGCATAGGCTGCCGCATGAGATTTATTGAAAGCATACGATGCAAAGGAGCTCATCTCATCAAATATTTCATTTGCGATTCTTTCTGGAACTCCATTTCTCACTGCTCCCGGAAGTTCAAGGTTTCCATCTTCGTCGAATTTTCCGTGAACAAAATACTCCCTTTCTTTCGCCATAACATCGGTCTTTTTCTTGCTCATAGCGCGGCGTACAAGGTCGGCACGCCCATAAGAATACCCAGCAAGCTTGCGGACAATTTCCATTACCTGCTCTTGATAAACAATACAGCCGTATGTAACGTCCAAAATCGGTTTAAGAAGCGGCGTTTTGTAGGTTACTTTTTCTGGATGATGGCTGTTCTCAATGTATTTTGGTATAGAATCCATTGGGCCCGGTCGGTAGAGTGAAATAACGGCTGTAAGATCTTCTATAGATTTTGGTCCAAGCCCTACGAGAACACTCCTCATACCTGCAGACTCAAATTGGAACACACCCTGTGCTTGTCCTTTGGAAAGCATCTCATAAACTTCGGGGTCGTCATCAGGCACTTTTGAAATATCAAAGTCTGGTATTGTTTTTCTGACATTCTTTTCACAGTCACTTATTGCTGTTAGATTGCGGAGCCCAAGAAAATCCATCTTTAAAAGGCCCAATTCCTCAAGGGTTGTCATTGTAAATTGTGTAACAACAGATTCATCCGGTTTTGCAACAGGAACAAATTCAGTAATCGGTTCCGGCGCTATTACCACACCTGCAGCATGAACTGACGAATGCCTAGGCATACCCTCAACCTTTTGCGCTGTTTCAATAAGCTCACGCACTTTTGGATTGCTATTGAAAGCTTCCCTAAGGTCCTGAGATATATTTAGTGCTTTTTCAATTGTCATATGCAGGTCAGTAGGGACAAGCTTTGCAACTTTGTCCACGTCCTGATATGGCATGCCCAAGGCTCTTCCTACATCCCTAATAGCGGCTCTTGCAGCAAGGGTTCCAAATGTGATGATCTGAGCCACATGGTCCGAACCATACTTTCTTTTTACATAGTCTATAACCTCTTGTCTGCGTTCATAACAAAAATCAACATCAAAATCTGGCATTGAAACTCGCTCTGGATTGAGAAAACGCTCAAAAAGAAGATGATATTTTATTGGGTCAATATCCGTAATGCCAATGCAATATGCGCATAAACTTCCTGCACCAGAACCCCTGCCCGGTCCAACAGGAATTCCCGCTCCTTTAGCATAATTTATAAAATCGTGAACTATGAGGTAATAATTTACATAGCCCATACGTTCAATAATCTCAAGCTCATAATTTAATCTTTCCAAATGTTCTTGCGTCGGATTATTATCATAGCGGCGATAAAGCCCCTCTTTGCACATGCTCTCAAAATATTCAACATTATCTCTGCCATCTGGTGCTTTAAAAGCCGGAAGTTTGGTTTTGCCAAACTCAAAAGTCATATTGCAGCGGTCAGCTATTTTTTGAGTATTATCAATTGCTTCAGGAAATGCAGAAAAAATCCCACGCATCTCATCTTCAGATTTGACATAGAATTCATCTGTTTTAAATGCCATATCATTCTCTTCACCAACTACATGGTTAGTACCTATACATATGAGAACATTCTGCATTTTAGCATCATCTTTATTTATGTAATGGCAGTCATTTGTCGCAACAAGTGGAATACCTGTTTCTTTAGAAATTCTTATAAGCCCTGGCAGAATCTTTTTTTGCTCATCGTACCCGTGATCCTGTATTTCAATAAAATAGTTATCTTTTCCAAATATACTCTGATATTCAAGTGCAGCCTTTTTCGCGGCTTCGTAGTCATTGTTAGTAAGCTGGCGCGGAACTTCACCGGCAAGGCATGCGGAAAGTGCTATTATCCCTTCGTGATATTTTTTTAAAATTTCTTTATCAACCCTTGGCTTTTTGTAAAAGCCATCTATAAAACCAGCAGAAACAAGCTTTATTAAATTTTTATATCCCATGTTGTTTTTGCAGAGCAAAACAAGGTGGTAACTCCAGTCCAGCTGATGTTCTTTGCTGAACCTTGAGCGATTTGCTACATACACTTCGCACCCTATTATTGGTTTAATTCCGTACTTTTGGGCTTCGCGATAAAAATCTATAACGCCATACATAACGCCATGATCTGTTATTGCCACAGAATTTTGACCAAGTTCTTTTATACGAGGCATAAGCTTTTTTATTCTGCATGCACCGTCAAGTAGGCTATACTCCGTATGGAGATGTAAATGTACAAAACTCATTTTATGCCTCCTAAATTATAAAGTTTCAAGGTCATCATTTTTTATGGTCAAACCGTGCCTAAGCCAATCGCCATTCAAATACCTTTTAGTATATATTACACCTTTGATCAAATCTTCACTGCAAATTATAGTCATAACTATTACCGGATCAGTTTTCAAAACCACTCCACAGAATGTTCCAACAATACATTTAAGGACTATGATCACCGCAACATCAATTTTAGCCAAATATTTGGTATCACCACCGGCCCTCAAAATTCCGGATCCAATATTCCAACTGACGCCATAGCAAAAATCAACGTACGCGCATATAAGAAGTAGCCTAAGTATATACTGCTTTGTTTCTTCACCGCATACTATGAAGTTTGGCGCAAACGGCCTTATAATAAGTACTACTGAAGTCATAAACAGTCCTACAATAAATCCTCCAACAATAAAAAATTTACTCCACTTTTTTGCTTCATCGTCGTTGCCCGCGCCAATCATATTTCCAATAATTATCATAGAAGCATTAGCAAACCCGCACATTGCCACAGTTGAAAGATCAAGAATTACCATAACAAGGCTATACGCAGCCAAGAAATTTTTCCCGTACTGACCGAGCGTTGCGGCCTGAACCGTCATACCAACTCCCCAAATAAATTCACTGATAAAAACAGGCATGCCGAATTTTATGAAAGAAGGAATATACTTTTTTACATTTGCAAAAATATATCTTAACCTAAAGTTAAGTTTATGTTCTATTCTATACATATAAAAAAGTGCAAATATAAGCTCGACCGTTTTGCTTATAGCAGTAGCAATAGCCGCTCCCCTTACACCAAGCTTCGGAGCACCAAGATTTCCATAAATGAGCACCCAGTTGAGCACCAAATTTGTAAAGCATGAAACAGTATATATCACAACTGAAACTTTTACATCTCCAATAGCTCTCAGATTTGATAAAAACGTAGTTGAAACTGCCGGTATAACATAAAACCAAGCCATTATATTGAGATACTGAACTCCATATTCAATCACTTCCGGATCATTTGAGAAAATTCTCATAACTTGATATGGAAATAAAATAGTAGTCAAAGAAAGCAACATACCAGCTACCATATTTATACGTATTGCAAGGCCGTTCATATCACGAATTGGCTCTATTTTTCCCATTCCCCAATAGCGTGCCGTTATTACAACTGTGCCCATACAAATACCCCAAATAAACATATTGTAAAGCACATATAACGAATTCACCTGGTTGATGGCGCCAAGCTGAGCTTCTCCAACTCCGCCTATCATAATGGTGTCCAGCATATTCACAAGAACACTAACAAGGTTTTGAAGCGCCACTGGAATGCCTATTTTCAGCATTGTTTTAATTATTTCTTTTTTTGTATAACTAAATTCCATATTATTCTTTATTTTTGCTCCTTAAATTTGTAGCTATTTCACTCAGTTTTTTTAGTCTGTGGTTTACTCCCGAGCGGGAAAGCGGCGGCTCAACAGATTCACCAAGTTCTCTAAGTGACATTTCTGGATTCTCAAGGCGTATTTCTGCAAATTTACGAAGTTCATCCGAAATACAAGATTTATCACCGTGTTCAAAAATATATTTTATATCTTCAATTTGTTGAAAAGAAGCAGTGAGTGTTTTATCAAGATTTGCATTATCGCAGTTCATTCTGCGGTTGACTCTGTTTTTTATATCTTTCATAATTTTGATATTCATAAGTTCCAAAGAAGAATTTTTAGCTCCAATATATGTAAGCATGTCCTCTATGTTCTCACTCTCTTTGTAGTAAACCACATAGGAGCCGCGGCGAGATGTGCTTTTTGGTTCAGCAAGTACTTCGCCAATAAATGTAGAAAGGTCTCGGCAAAGATTCATATAGTTTACTCCAAACTCACAGTGATAATCTTTTTCTGGATCGGTAAGACTTCCACAAACAAGATATGCTCCACGAAGAAAATATGGAGCATATTCTTCACTTTCTATATTTGCACGATTTATTCTAAGATGCAACTCTTTTGGATTATGATAAAAAGCATCCATTATTTTCTTTCGTTCAGACGCCTTTTCTATATTTACCTTGTACAAAGTACCTCTTGCCCTTTCGTGAAAGGTTATTTTTGCAGAAATTCCACAATGAGTAGCAACTGCTTCAGCAAAAAGTCTTGCCGTAGGCTCATGAACAACTGAAAAACTGATTTCATCTGCCGAAAACTTGTGAGAAAAAAGCAAAAAGCCGTATATAAGTGCATGCAGAGCATTTTGATCCTCTGGAATACTCCTGCAAAGCTCATCTTTTAAATCAATTGCAAACGACATTTTCAGTTGTCCTTTCTTTCATTTACCTAAAATTTCTACTTCCGGTTCAAGAGAATAGCCTGTTTCCGCAAACACTTTTTTCTGCACATCCGATATAAGCTTCAGTACATCTGAACATGTCGCTCCATCTGCATTTATGACAAAGCCGGCATGCTTTGTGCTCACTTCCGCTCCACCCACGCGATATCCTTTCAATCCGCACTGGTCAATAAGCGCAGAGGCAAAAGCCCCCTTTGGACGCTTAAATGTGCTTCCTGCACTGGGTCTATCCATAGGCTGTTTTTCATATCTTTTGCCTATAAGTTCTTCCATTTTTGATTTTATTTCTTCTTTACTGCCTTTACTGAGTTTAAAAGCGGCTCCCGTTATAAAATATTCTTTTCTGCTGTAAACGCTGTGACGGTAAGACATACCAAGTTCTTCAACGGAGAATCTTCCTGCATTGCCATAGCCATCAAAATGATCAGCATAAATTATAACATTCTTGATTTCTCCACCATAAGCTCCCGCATTCATAAATACTGCACCGCCTACTGAACCTGGAATTCCATAAGCAAATTCAAGGCCAGAAAGTGAATTTTCTAAAGCAAAATTGCAGAGCTGTGCAAGATTTGCTCCTGCATCACAATATATAGTGTTTTCATCTAAAAGCGTGATTTTTGAAAATTTAGAGCCTATATTCATAACAACTCCATTTATTCCGTTATCAGAAAAGAGGACGTTTGAACCTCTTCCAATTGTAACAAGTTCTATTCCACTTGCTTCACAATATTTTACGATTTCTGATATTTGTTCCAAAGAAGATGGTTTTACAAAAAAGTCAGCTGGACCACCGATTTTGAAAGTTGTATGTTTTGAAAGACTCTCGTCTTCACAAAACTCGACATCAATTTTCGCAATAAAAGCACGAAAAGCCTCTTTATTCAATAAAGCCCCTCCTTTTATTCATCAAGGCCAAAATATGAATCCCATTCACCTAGGTCATCGTCATCTTCAACCATAGGAATGCTAAGTCTCTCCATAAGTTCTATAGCCGCATTTTCACCCATACGTTTTTGTCTATTGTTCATAGCGGCAACTTCAACTATTACGGCGAGGTTGCGTCCAGGCTGAACAGGTATTGTAATAAGTGGAACTTCCACATCAAGTATTTGCGTATACACGTCTGTTGCGCCCATTCGGTCATAAATTTTATCATTATCCCACGGTTCAAGGTTTATGACCATATCAAGTTTTTCGCTCTTTTTAACTGCACCCATTCCGAAAAGATTCCTTGCATTTATAATTCCTACGCCTCGAAGCTCCATAAAATGCCTAATATTTTCAGGAGAACTTCCTACAAGTGACCTTTTTGAAACTCGGCGGATCTCCACTGCGTCATCTGCAATAAGCCGATGCCCACGTTTAATAAGTTCCATTGCTACTTCGCTTTTGCCAACACCGCTTTCTCCGTATAGAAGTACCCCCTCGCCATATACTTCCACAAAAACGCCGTGGCGCGTTATTCGTTTTGCAAGCGCTACGCTTAAAGTCTGTGTCAGACCTGCCATAAATTCAGATGTTGCTTCCGGTGTTCTATAAAGTGGAACATTATACTTCTGAGCAAGTTCAACAAAGCTTCTATCCATTGTCAAATTCCAAGTTACAATAGTGATGGCCGGTCTATGAGAAAAGAATTCTTCAACAGATTTATACATAACGGCACCCAATCTCTTTAAATAAGTATATTCAGTTTTTCCTATTATCTGAATTCTTGAAGGATCAAAAAGCTCATAGAATCCCGCAAACTGCAAACCAGGGCGATTAAGTTCGTTTGTATTTATTGTTATTTTTTCAATATCTTCTGGAGCCCAAATCTCTTCAAGATTAAATTCCTTTATTATTTTAGTTAACTTTACGCTGTAATTAGAAGCCATAGTTGCCTCCCTATAATTGTGTTATAATAAACCAAAATAATTATACTCTATTTTGCTATAGTTTTGCAATTGTTTTATTATATATAAATAAAATTATAATTAGTTCGTTTTTTCTACAGATCCTAATAGTATATTACTATTCTTTTATTTGATTAAAAAAGCATGAGCATTAAATTTTTATAAG
>CAZNVF010000050.1:0-8900 GCA_964576395.1 uncultured Oscillospiraceae bacterium | reverse complement strand
CGGCTCCGCTATCGCTTCCAGTTCTATGGCAACTGAAATGATCAAAGGCCAAAAGGTTGAAGACGCCCTTAAACTCACTAACCAGGCTGTTGTGGAGGCTCTTGATGGGCTTCCTGCAGTTAAGATTCACTGTTCTGTTCTTGCCGAGCAGGCGGTTAAGTCTGCTATTTCAGATTATTATACCCGTCTTGGAATTGATCCTCTGCCCATTGTTGGGCCCATTGGCGATGTGGAGTGCGCTGAATAAGTTAAAAACTGCATAGTGACCGCATAATATTTAATTAAACCGATTAAAATAATAATATTATTTAGAAAGGGAGATCGTTTATATGAAAATTTATAAATGTGACAGCTGCGGAAAATTGCTTCTCAATATTGGAGAGAAAAACGGGAGTTTAAACAAGACCGAGGTCATCCCTGGTTCAGTAGATGCGGCAGCTGAAAAACATGTGCCTGTTGTTGCCGAAAAAGATGGTATTTATGTTGTTGCAGTGGGCGAAGTTACTCACCCGGCTTTGGCGGAACATTATATTGGATGGATCGCTCTTGAGACTGAAAAGGGCTTCCAAATCAAATATATTACCCCCGGTGAGAAACCTGAAGCGGTTTTCACCGTTGCTGAGGACAGAGCTGTTGCTGCTTATGCTTATTGTAACCTTCATGGACTTTGGAAGAAAGAGCTTTAAGAATAAAAGAAAAAGGCAGGAACTCCCTGCCTTTTTGCATTAAAACTTTTAGAGGAAAAAACATTCCAAAAAGAAAATTATTTTTGCACCATACTGCGCAAAAAAACAGCATAATTAAAACAAAAACCGCTTTATCGTATGATAGAGCGGTTTTTGTTTTTTGGTGCGGCAAATGGGACTTGAACCCATACGTCAAAGACACACGCCCCTCAAACGTGCCTGTCTGCCTATTCCAGCACTGCCGCATTTCGAATGCAAGAGTTATTATACCAAGGCCAAACGGCAAAGTCAAGAACTTTTTTAAAAAATAGTTTATTTTTCTTCTGCTTTGGGAAAACTTTTAATAAAAATATTTTACAAAGCGAGGTGCAACGTCATTTCCTCACGAATCATAAGTTTCTTTTGCTTTTTCGTTTGTGCTCTTGGGGTCATAAGCCTTAAAGTTATGTATCTTGGAAAAGGCGATACCGTAAAGGATACCGCCACAATCCAAAGCAGCCGGACCGTAACCATTTCCGAGGGGCGGGCCGGAATTTATGATAGAAACCTTGTACCCCTTGTGAATGAATCCAACGAAAGAAAGGCACTTGTTTTCCCTGACCTTGTAGATCTTAACGTTTTAAAAGAATTTGTGGACGATGATGGCTTTATAGAGGCGGCCAAAAGTTCAATTCCATATGTCATAGACACGAACGGGAAGATAATTGAGGGGGAGGGAATATATAATTTTGAAGTGCCAGTGCGCTACTCAAAAACGCAGACAGCGGTCCACATAATTGGTTATATGAATGATAAGACGGGTGCTTTTGGAATTGAGCATGCCTATGACGCTCTGCTCAAAGCAGGCGCTCAAAAAGTGACGGCAACTTATTATGCTGACGGCACGGGCCGTCTTCTGGCCGGGGAAGACATATCTGTTACCGTTCCAGATAATGATAAACTCTGCGGAGTTGTGCTCACTATAGATAAAGAGATACAGGCCACATCAGAAAAGACCCTTGCAGCCAAGGTGGAAAAAGGGGCCGCGGTTGTAATGGATATTGGCACCGGGGAGATTTTAGCGGCGGCTTCGGTTCCAATTTTTGACCCACTGAATTTATCCGCCTCTTTAACGAACGAAAACGCGCCCTTTATAAACAGAGCCTTTTCGACATACACTGTCGGCTCTACATTTAAACTTGTGACTGCGGCGGCCGCACTGGAATCTGGAATCAGTACTTCAAGGACATATGAATGTACTGGCAAAATTGAGATCGAGGGTAGGGAATTTAAGTGCCACTGGGAATATGGCCACGGCGAAGTAGATATGGCAGCGGCGCTTAGAGTTTCATGTAATCCGTATTTTATCGATCTTGCAATGGATGTAGGCGGGGTAAAAATATTAGAGATGGCAAAAAATCTGGGGTTTGGTTCTGCGGCAGATTTTGGACCGGACTATTCCCCTTCTGCTGGAAATCTTCCCACGGAAGCGGAGGTAAATTATAAGACTTCGCTGGCAAGCTTTGCGTTCGGCCAAGGAAAGCTTATGGCCACTCCGGTACAAATGGCTTCTTTAGCTGCGGCCATTGCGAATGGCGGGTTTGCAGTGACGCCAAGTCTTGTTCTTGGGGTTTATGACGAGGATGAAAATTTTATTGCGACGACAAAATATGAAAACAACCGTGCCATGAGTGAGCAAACTGCAGCCACACTCAGAGAGATGATGATAGACGTCGTTGAAAATGGAAGCGGCACAGAAGCTAAACCAGAAAATGGCGGAGCCGGAGGTAAAACCGCTTCGGCCCAAACAGGGCAATTTGATGAGGAAGGAAACGAAATTATTCATGCATGGTTTATTGGATTTTATCCCGCGGAGGAACCCAAATATGCAATAGCTGTCCTTGCTGAGGGAATGGAATCTGGAGGAGACTTTGCTGCTCCAGTATTTAAAGATATCTGCGACGGAATAGCTGCGCTGCAAAACGAAAATCAAGCGACAGTACCGAACGAAAATTATGATTAAATTGTAAAATAGCTTTTCTAGCTCTTGCCGAAATTAAAATTATGTGTTATCATATAGTGTACTATAAAATCGTAAAGGAATTGCGGAAAATTAAAATGTTGGAACTACAAGGAAGATTGTACGCACCTGTGACGATTTTGAGGCCAAAAAGGCCAAGTTAAAAATGGAGAGCAAAAAATTAAAATCAAAACTCTAAATTTTTTGAAAGGCGGTAATACTATGAAATTTGGAACTATTTTGGGAATTGTTATTGGCGCTCTTACACTTATTGGAGCTGGCGCAGCAGCGGCATACTTTTTCCTTAAAGGTGGCTGCGGCTGCTGCAGCGAGGATAACGGCTGTTGCGAGGATGAGGATTGCTGCAGCGATGATGACTGCTGCGATGATGAAGAAACTGAGGAAAACAGCTGCTGCTGTGATTCTGAAAAAGAGAGCGAAGAATAATTCAGCTAAAACTATGACGGCGCGGATATGCGCTTTGCCATGCGGTATACGGGTCCTGTGCGACAAAAAGCTGTGAACCATGTCAGGCGGGGAACCGAGCAGCATTAAGCGGTATTTTTGGGTGCCGCAGATAAATCTGTGTGCCGTATGATAAAGCGCATATCCGCATTTTTATGTCCGAATGAATATTTTGAAAAGAGAGAGCTTATGTACCAGGCGCTTTATAGAAAATACAGACCGAGCTTTTTTCACGACGTGGTGGGTCAGGAACATATAACATCGGTCCTTTCGAAAGAGGTGGCTGAAGGCACTTTCGGCCATGCATATATTTTTACCGGCAGCCGTGGAATAGGCAAGACCACGTGCGCAAAAATTCTTGCCAAGGCGGTCAACTGCCCAAATCAGAAGGATGGCGAACCCTGTGGGCACTGCCCTATCTGCACCGGTATCGACGAAGGCTCGCTTCTTGATATAACTGAAATGGACGCTGCCAGCAACAGAAACATAGACGATATAAGAAGCCTTCGTTCTGAGGCAAATTTTACTCCGGCTGTGGCCAAATACCGTGTCTATATAATAGATGAGGCCCATATGCTTACAAAAGAGGCAGCCAATGCTCTTCTAAAAATAATGGAAGAACCGCCGGAACATGTCATCTTTATTCTGGCTACAACGGAGGTGTATAAGCTTCCGGCAACTATCCTTTCAAGATGTATGCGTTTTGATTTTAAACGTATGCCGCCTCAGGTCATTGCAGAAAGAGTAAAATACGTCTGCGGCAAAGAGCATATAGATATAGAGGACGAGGCCGCGCTGCTCATCGGTAAGCTTGCCGATGGAGGAATGCGCGACGCCCTTTCCCTTCTTGATATATGCCGTGTAGCTGAGGGCACCGTTACTACCGATGTGGTAAGCCGCTGTGCCGGCCTTGCGGGAAGGGAATATCTTTTTGAGCTTACAGATAAAATTGCGGAAAAGGATATGCCAGGAGTACTTTCATGCGTTAATGATCTTTATGCAGGCTCTGCCGATATTTCACGCGTTTGCGACGAGCTAATAAGCCACTTTAGGAACCTTATGGTAATTTCCTGCGTGAAAGATGCTTCTAATGTAGTGAAAGTTCTACCAGGCGAAAAGCTACGCCTTGAAAAACAGGCAAAATCCTTTTCGCAGACGGAGATATTTTATGATATCTCTGTTTTGCAGGACTCACTTGTTAAAATGTCAAAAAGCGCGTCGAAACGTCTTGAGTTTGAGCTTGCTCTTGTTAAAATATGCACGCCCGCCCTGTGCCAGTCACCAGAGGCGCTTGCTGCAAGAATAGAAAAACTTGAAAGAGAGATAGCCCTTCTGAAAGCGGGGGGCGCAGTGCCTGCCGGGCGTGCTCAAACGATCACGGAAGTAGGCTTTGCCGAACGTGAGGGAAAAGGTGAACAGACCATTCCATCTGAATCAAAAACAGAGGCAGTACCGTCCGAAGGCGAAAAAGCCTTTGGCGAATGGGAAAATGTGCTCGACGTTCTGCATCGTAAAAAACCGATGCTTTTTGCCTTACTAACAGGGTCATCTGCTTATGAGATCGGGGGAAGGGTCCTAATAGACGCTCCGAATGAGACGTTCATAACCTTCATGCAGAAAAATAGTGATATGCGTGAGGATATTAAAAACGCCATTACCGAAGTATGTGGAAAGCGCTTTGGAATAGGCCCTTATAAAAAGCAGGAAATAAAGCCGGAGACGGACCCTCTTGCAGAGCTTGAAAAACGAGCGAGAGAGGCCGGAATAGAGCTTTTGTAAATAGACAAAACTATATGATATACAAAACGGAGGACAACTTATATGAAAGCAAGACTTCCCCAAGGTTATGGCGGCGGGCCTTCCAATATGCAGGGAATGCTCAAACAAGCACAGAAAATGCAGGAGCGAATGGCGGAGATTCAGGAAGAGCTTGACGCAAAGGAATATGATTTTACTGTTGGCGGCGGAATGCTTACAATTCACATGAACGGCAAAAAGGAAATGCTCGGAATAGAAATAAAACCCGAGGTTATCGATCCGGATGACATTGAAATGTTTCAGGATCTTATTGTCGCCGGTGTAAACGAAGCGATTTCTTCCATTGAAAAGACAAATTCTGAGGAAATGTCAAAAATCACAGGGAATATCAGCATTCCCGGGATATTTTGATTGAAGCTTCTTTGAGGTAAAACATGAACTACAGCGTGCTTCCCCTTACAAAACTTACTGAACACTTCGCTCGCCTTCCTGGAATAGGCAAAAAAAGCGCCCAGCGTCTCGCGTTTCATATATTACGCATGCCGGAAGAAGAGGCAAAAGACTTTGCGAATGCCATTCTTGAGGCGCGGGAAAAAATAGGCTACTGTGAAATATGTAAAAATATTACTGATACTCCCCGCTGTGCTATCTGCTGTGATGATTCAAGAGATAGGACTACTATCTGTGTAGTCGAAGACCCGCGGGACGTCATTGCCATTGAACGGACTAAAGAGTATAATGGCCTTTACCATGTTCTTGGTGGGCTGATATCTCCCATGGATGGCATTGGACCCGAAGCCCTTTTTATAAAAGAACTTCTCGCAAGGCTTGAAGATGGGGTGGTGCACGAAGTTATAATGGCTACTAACCCCACTGTTGAGGGCGAAGCCACGGCAATGTATATTTCAAGGCTTCTTAAACCGCTCGGGGTGACTGTGACAAGGCTTGCCTATGGAATTCCGGTTGGGGGTAACCTTGAATATGCTGATGAGGTGACCCTTTACCGTGCTATTGAAGGTAGGAGTGTCATGTGAGCATTGGTATGCTCAAAAATAAAAAGAAGGGAGGCGGAACATTTGGAAAAGAAAAACACAAAGTCCATTGCAAAAAACAAGAAGGCCAGCCATGATTATTTTATTGATGACAGTTATGAGGCGGGTATTGAACTTTTTGGAACGGAAGTAAAGGGTATTCGTACCGGGCAAGTGAATTTAAAGGACAGCTGGTGCGAGATAAAAAACGGTGAAATTTATGTAAACGGAATGCATATAAGCCCTTATGAAAAGGGAAATATATTTAACCGGGATCCAAATAGGAGCCGCCGCCTTTTGATGCATAAAAAGGAGATTTTGAAACTTTTTGGCATTGTTCAGCAACAGGGCGTTTCACTTATTCCGCTGGAACTCTATTTCAGCGGCTCAAGGGTAAAGGTCGCTGTGGGGCTTTGCCGGGGAAAGAAACTTTATGATAAACGCGCGGACACGGCAAAACGCGATGCTGAAAGAAATATAGAAAGAAGCCTCAAAGAGCAGAGAAAATAAATATATAAAAATTGCCGCCGAACCTTTTTTGGTTTAGGCGGTATTTTTTATGAATCAGATAAATTTTTGAAGACTTTCAAGGGCATTTCCGCAAAGATAGCTTTTAATGAGCGCGGAAACTTTCTCGGGAGAGGCTTCAAAGTTTTTTTCGCTCCACCAGCGGAGGAACATTGAAAAAACCGTTGAAAAAAATTCATAGAAAAGCTCATCATCCGCAAGGCCGTATTTTTTATAAAATTCACGGATATCCTTTTTTATGAAGTTCCGGATAATATAAATTACCTCATCTTGGGTAAAACCTTTATAAATCTTACGGTTTTCATACCAAATATCGCAGGTAAGGGCGATGAAATCATCAACGCGGTGGTTTTCAAGAGCATAGATTTTTGTGACAAGACGGTTATTTATTTCACCTATGCTATAATAAATTACGTCTGAAAGGTTTTTAAAATGGCGATAAAAGGTGTTTTTGCTGATACCGGCTTTTTTGCAGACGTTGGTGACTGTTATTTTATTAAAAGATGTTTTTTCCATAATTTCCGCAAGAGCAAGGCAAATTTGCTCTTTGTTTTCAACCGAGTTTTTGTAGGGCTTTTTTTTCATAATTTGTGACTTTTACCTCAACATAATGTCAAATTATTAACAGCTTACGTTGCAATTCTACTACTAATATGATATACTAACATCAAATAAAAGTCAAATGGAGGGAATTTTATGAGATGCGTTGCGCTTAAAGGTGTAAAAAGCCTTGAAGTAATAGAAACTGCAGAGCCTTCTTCTAAAAATGGAAAGGTTCTTATTGAAGTTAAAAAAGCGGGTATCTGCGGTTCCGACATTCACAACTGGAACGGCGGTGCGCCGGAGGGCCTTGTTATGGGACACGAATTTTCCGGCGTTGTTCTTGACTCGGGCGGCAGAGAAGACATTAAAGTCGGTGACAGAGTAACTGCGCTTCCGATCGACCCTTGCGGGCAGTGCGCGGCCTGCCAAAGCGAAAATCCACAGTATTGTCCTTCAACCTGGACCCACGCCCTTGGGCTTTCTCTTGAAAATCCCGGTTCTATGGCAGAAAAACTCTCCTACAGAGCCGATATGATAAGAAAGCTTCCGGACAATGTGAGTGATGACGAGGGTGCAATGGTTGAACCCACTGCCGTCAGCTTCCATGCCACAAACCTTGCGGATATTAAAGAGGGCGCGAAAGTCCTTGTAATTGGTGGCGGAATTATCGGACTTGGATGCGCTATGTTTGCAAAAAAAGCGGGAGCTTCCTTTGTCGCGGTTTCAGAAACCAACGAAAAACGCGGCAAAAAGGCCATTTCCCTTAGCGTTGCGGATAAGCTTTATGATGGAAAAGACCCGGAATTAGCCGTTAAAGCAATGACCGATACCCTTGGCGGATTTGATGTTGTATTTGATTGCGTTGGTATTGCAGCGGCTATCAACAGTGCGATTTTCAGCGTTAAACCCGGTGGCACCATTGTTATGGTCGGTGTTTCCCCAAAACCGGAAGCAATTTACACCGTTATGGAAGTTATGAAAGAGCTTACCATTAAGGGTGCTATTGCCTACACCGCCCATGAATTTGAAGAATGTATCCGCATGATTGCAGAAAAAGAAATTGATGTTCTTAAATTTGTTGATGACATAGTAAGCCTTGAGGATACCCAGAAAGCTTTCGAGCGACTTACCTGCGGAACGGATAACATGATCAAAATTCTTATTGATCCGAAAAAATAAGCAACACTTTCGACAAAAGAACCCTACGCTCAAAAACAAGCATAGGGTTCTTTTCCTTTCCCGGAACAGTGCTCAAAATGAAAATTTTGTAATCCGACAAAAAGTGTTTTCAAAAAGAAAAAAATATAGTATAATAACAATATAAGATTTTTCCCAACGGGAAAACCTTGCCCATATGGGGGCGTAAAGGTTTCGACGGGGGTCTAGAAATGTGAATAGCGGGTAGAGGCACCCAGCCCTCTATAAAATGGGTAAAAGAAATAAACGCTAACAATAATAAATTAGCTTACGCAGCTTAATTAAGCTGCCGTCCGGCCGGTGAGTACCGCGGCTCCGGGTCCGGGCGTGGATCAGCGGTGAACGATAGCGGAAGCCTTTTTCCGTACCGCTATTGTATAAGGAAAATACCAAACTTTACAGCCTGACTTTCGGCGGTGAAGTAAGGGAACATTAAAAGAAAGCCTGCACCCGAAGAAGTTCATATGGAAGGGCCTTCGGACAGGGGTTCGACTCCCCTCGCCTCCACCAAACGAGTATTAAACGAACCTTTTTACTTCAATGGCGGTTTCGCTATAACGGTATGGTTCTAAGATACTCAAACAAGAAAGCGGCTTGCCGTCAATGGCAGGCCGCTTTTACTATGCTGCAAAAAGGGCTAAATGCGGTTTCCCCCTGCACCCCTTTCCGTGTCCGTGTCTTTTTCCTTATCTG
>CAZNVF010000049.1:2631-9165 GCA_964576395.1 uncultured Oscillospiraceae bacterium | reverse complement strand
ATACCAGAAAAATGACCGCTTTGGTGGAGGTTTTGATAAGGACAACGACAATAGTAGCCGCCGTCATGAGCCTAAAAAGCCTGTCGAGCGCAAGCCACGTCCAAGCAACCTGCCACCTACGGAAAGACTTGCAGCGGGAGCTGCCCATGTAGATATGAGCGCTGCGAATATTGAACTTGATAAATATAATGAAAAATATGAACAGATAGCTCCGGTATCCTCCATGAACGACAGTTATTCCAACAAACAGAAGTTCACCCAGCGCGGCAAGCAGCAGGGCAGACCTCAGAAAAGCAAGCGCGAGCAGGAGCAGGAGAAACTGAAGAAACTTGAAATGGAGCGCCAGCGCCGTCAGAAACTTGAGATAACTCTTCCGGATGAGATAACCGTAGGGGACCTTGCTCTCAAGCTCAAGGTTACCGCTTCTGAAATAATCAAACGCCTTATGCAGCAGGGAATGATGGTTTCTGTAAACGAAGTCATAGATTACGATACCGCCGCTCTTATAGCAATGGATATAGGCGCAAAGGTCGAACATGAAGTTGTGGTAACCATTGAGGACAGACTTATTGACGACAGCGAGGACGAGGTTGGCAATCTTATGACAAGGGATCCGGTTGTCTGTGTAATGGGCCACGTTGACCACGGTAAGACCTCTATTCTCGATGTTATTCGTCAAACTAACGTAGCTGCAGGCGAGGCGGGCGGCATCACACAGCATATAGGCGCTTATAGAGTAAAGACCCAGAGCGGAAGCTCTATTACTTTTCTTGATACACCTGGCCACGAAGCATTCACTGCGATGCGCGCAAGGGGAGCGCTTTGTACTGATATAGCTATCCTTGTTGTTGCGGCAGATGACGGAATAATGCCGCAGACCGTTGAGGCAATAAACCATGCGAAAGCTGCGGATGTCTCAATAATTGTCGCAATAAACAAAATAGATAAACCCGGTGCAAATGTTGAAAAAGTTAAAGAGGGCCTTACCGAATACGGCCTTGTTCCTGAGGAGTGGGGCGGTGATGTAATCTGTGTTCCGGTTTCCGCAAAAACACATGAGAACATTCCAACTCTTCTTGATATGGTAAGCCTTGTGGCTGAAGTGAAAGAGCTTAAAGCAAACCCGGAGCGCCTTGCAAAGGGAACGGTTATAGAATCCCGCCTTGATAAGGGCCGCGGCCCCATTGCCACTGTTCTTGTGCAGAACGGAACACTGCATGTGGGAGATGTGGTCATAGCAGGAACTGCCGTGGGCAAAATAAGGGTGATGACTGACGATAAGGGCAACAAAGTTGAATCTGCCGGACCTTCCGTTCCCGTGGAGATAACTGGACTTGATACTGTTCCCACAGGCGGCGACAAATTTAACGCCGTCAAAGATGAGAAGCTTGCAAGAGAGCTGGTCGCTCAACGCGAATATGAGGCAAAACAAGAGCAGTTCAAGTCCTACCAAAAGGTAACGCTTGACAACCTCTTCAGTCAAATTGCAGAAGGTGAGATAAAGGAACTTCCTATTGTTGTGAAGGCCGACGTACAAGGTTCTGTGGAAGCTGTGAAACAATCTCTTGAAAAACTTTCTAACAATGAGATACATGTAAAGGTTATTCATGGAGCGGTCGGTGCGATAAACGAGTCAGATGTAATGCTTGCGCAGGTATCCAATGCAATTATCGTTGGCTTCAATGTGCGTCCTGACCCCACCGCAAGAGATAATGCCGCAAGGGAAGGCGTAGATATTCGTCTTTACCGGGTTATCTATGACGCCATTGAGGAGATCAAATCCGCTATGAGCGGCATGCTTGCACCAAAATACCGTGATGTTGACCTTGGCCGTGCAGAAGTCCGTCAAGTGTATAAGATCAGCAATGTTGGCACTGTTGCGGGCTGCTATGTGCTCGAAGGCAAAATTACAAGAAACGCCAATATTAGAATAGTCCGCGACGGTATAATCATTGCTGACGATAAACTCGACAGCCTTAAACGTTTTAAAGATGACGTCAAAGAGGTCGCTCAGGGCTACGAGTGCGGCATGGCTCTTACCAAGTTCAACGACATTAAAGAGGGAGACATCTTTGAAGCGTATATTGTGGAAGAATACCGCGAGAAGCTTGATTGAGTTTAAGGAGGTAAAATGGCAGGATTCAAACTTGGAAGGACAAGCGAAGATATCCGCCGCGAGCTGATGGATATCCTTCGCAATATGAAGGACCCCCGTATTTCCGGAGGAATGCTCAGCATTGTGAGGATAGAGCTTACAAATGATATTTCTCACTGCAAGGTGTATGTGAGTTCTCTTGAAGGAATAGATAAAGCAAAAGAGGCGGTAAAAGTTCTGACTAAAGCTGGTGGCTTTATCCGCCACGAACTCACGAGCCGCCTTGAGATAAGAAAGGCGCCGGAGCTTCATTTCATTCCGGATGATTCTATAGAATACAGTGCAGGAATACAGAAGATTCTTCTTGATCTTGAGAAGAAAAAATAATAAAGTGGAATGATTGGAAAAGCAGCGGAGCAGTTTTCATGATGTTCTGCTGCAATTCCCTGCTTTGGAAAAGTTAAAATACTAAAAAGGAGGAACATCTATGGAATTGACGGTTGCCCAATGCTGCGAAAAGCTTTGTGAAATGGACGATATTGTAATACTATGCCACAGGAACCCAGATGGGGATACCCTTGGTTCGGGCTTTGCTCTACACTATATTTTGAAGCAGCTTGGAAAAAGGAGCTGTGTTAAGTGTCACGATCCTTTCCCAAAACAATATTCATATATGTTCCGGGAATATGAGCCGGAGGAATATGAACCAAAGGCAGTTGTTGCGGTGGATATCGCTGATGAGCAGCTTTTTGGAGAAAAACTGAGCGGATACTGCGGCAGGGTTGACTTGTGCATTGATCACCACGGTTCAAATAAACACTATGCAAAAAATTGGTATGTAGACGAAAATGCTGCCGCTACAGCAGAGATAATTGAGGATATATGCCGCAGATTTGAAAAGGTAACGCTTACGAAGCTTATTGCAAATTGTATATATACCGGTGTTTCCACCGATACTGGATGCTTCCGCTATTCGAACACCACTGAACACAGCCATGCTGTGGCTGGAAGAATGTTCAAGGCCGGATGTGAATTTGCCATGATAAACCGGGCAATGTTTGAGGTAAAATCCTTTTCAAGAATAGAGATAGAAAAAGATGTTCTCAATACTGTTGAGTATCATTTTGACAAAAAATGTGCCCTTGTTTATATTACGAATGAAATGATGCGAAGAACTGGCGCGCTGGATTCGGAACTTGAAGGCGTCGCCGCAATACCCCGCCAGATTGAAGGCGTTTTGGTGGGAATAACCCTTCGCCAGCGCGATGATGGATTTAAAATATCCATTCGAACAGGTGACGAGGTGGACGCGAGTGTACTTTGTGGCAAGCTTGGCGGCGGCGGCCATCGCTACGCTGCGGGGTGCTTTATTTCTGGCAGCCTTGAAAAAGCAAAGGAAGCTATCTTAAAAGCAACCGGTGAAATGCTTTGCTAAAGGAGGATCGGCGATGAACGGGATCCTTTTGGTGGATAAGCCCGCGGGCTTCACTTCTTTTGATGTAATAGCGAAGCTGCGTGGTGTGACTCACACTAGAAAAATAGGGTATTCTGGCACCCTTGACCCAATGGCCACAGGGGTTTTACCGCTTTTTCTTGGCGGAGCAACGAAAGTTTGCTCCGTTTTACCAAATGAAGACAAACGCTATGTTGCCGGAATAAAGTTTGGAATCACAACGGATACACAGGATCTTACTGGAAAGGTTATCTCCAGTGCATGGTCAAATGTCAGCAATGAAGAACTTTTAGAGCTTATTCCGTCGTTTATCGGAAGGCAGCTTCAGACCCCGCCTATGTATTCCGCGGTAAAGGTGAATGGCCGGCCGCTTTATGACCTTGCCAGAAAAGGTAAAGAGGTGGAACGTGCTCAAAGGGAAATAGAGATATATTCCATATCATTGCTCGAATTTGACGCTGGTGCCCAAACGGCAAAAATAGAGGTCTACTGCGGGAAAGGAACATATATAAGAACCCTTATTAATGATATGGGCGCGGCCTTTGGCTGCGGAGCGGCGATGTCCTCCTTGAGAAGAATCTGTGCCAGTGGCTTTTCAATAGAAGAGTGCCATACCATAGACGAAATCTGTGCTTTGGCGGCCGAAGGCCGCCTTGGTGAAGCTCTGCTTCCGACAGAGAGCCTTTTTGAAAAGCTTCCGCGGTTAACTTTGAGTGAATATGACGCTCACCTTTATCAAAACGGCGTACCACTTGACCTTGCAAAACGGGGCTGGGGCGGCATTGACAGTGACATTGCTGTATTTGACGGTGGCGGAAAGCTCCTTGGTATCTCATATATGGATGAGGAGGCGGGGGAGCTTCGCCTTAGAAAAATGCTTCGGCTGGAATAAAAAAACTATCCCGCAAATGGGTCGGTGCCCCTTTGCGGGATTTTGCATAAAGAAAGCGGGGCGGTTTTTAGCCTGATAAGAAAGTTTTCAGTAAAAAAAGCGGCACAGCGCCTTGTTTGAGCGCGGTGCCGCTTTGACTGTTCTTGGAAACTGTCCATACAGTTTTCCCTCTTGCTCATGTCAAAGACAAATGTAAAGCTATCAACGTAGCGGTGAAGGTATTTTACCGGAAAGTACGCAGTAAGTTAATATCACCCCTAAAATGATAAATACAATGGCACTTGCATCGGTAATAATATGAAGCCCTTGTTCTGTCGGCATTTTCTTTGCTTTCAGCAGAAGCAAAATACCACATATTATAAAAAGTATCGCTATCAAAATAAACATTGTCAGTTAGTCCCCTTTAAACACGGATTTATCGGCCAAAGTGATACTTCCTTGTAAGGCACTCCTTTAACCACCCTGCTTTCTTATGATAGTTTTCGCTTTGTCAGTGGCTAAAGTATAATAGTGGTCAAAGAAGCCGGGCCTTTCTTTTGGGTCATTAAGGCCCCATTCCAGCATTTCAACATATTCGTTGAGAAGAGCTAAGTCAACGTCGAGGCGGTAGCGCTCATAGTCGGGCTTTTGCTCAAGAAGCTCATAAACCCTTTCAATGTAAAGCTCAAAAAGCTCGGGCGTTATATAGAACGGGTCGCTGTTTTCGGTTCCGTGGGCAATTATCCTTGCCACATCAAGGGAATAGGGCAAAAGCCCGCCATATTCCCAGTCGATTATGATGACCTTTCCATTGGAATAAAGGCCGTTAAAGGGTATGAAGTCGCCGTTGCAAAGGGTTCTGGGGCAGGTTTTCTGGCGTTCCATGAATATCTCATATGCCGCCATAAGCTCCGGCTCGTTTTTAAGGCAAAGGCTGCGTCGTTCTATCCGCTTCAGATATTCCTCATAGCGCCCGTTGGAGTCACCTTCGGCGTCCCAAAAGGCGTTCGCGATTTTTGAAAAGCTTTCGGCGCAGGCCAAAACGCTACTTTCGTCAAAATGCCGAAGGTCCGGGCCTCCGACATATTCCATGACGGCCCATTCGTTTTCATCAATAACGGCGCTGCCTAAAAACCACGGAACGGGAAGGGCCTTGCCGCGGAAAAAGTTTTTATAGATAAAGCTCTCTTTCGGCTCGGATTTTTTTACGATATAGGTTCCGCTGCCGGTGGTCAGCTTATAGACATTATATTCTTTATCGCCTTCGCTGTCGTCAAAAAACTGCTCGGCGGAGATCAAACTGTCATCGGGCAGAATTTCTTTCAGAATATTGCTGAAAGGAAGCTTTTGAAAATCTGCCTCTTTTGTATAAAGTCCCTGCATTTTTGTAAATTTCCTTTTTTAAATTTGATATTGCTCCGCCTTTTTAAGAAGCTTAACGTCCACAAGGGCCTCCGTCAAAACCCCGTCGGGGGTAAATTCCTCGGTGAAAACCCGGCCGCTTTTGCGGATCTCGACGGAAAGGGCCCCTTCGGAATAGGGTATAAGAAGCTTCATTTTAATCTGGCTGGGCGGAAGAATTTTTGAAATTTTGCGGAGCATTTCTTCAATTCCCTCGCCGGTGACGGCTGAAACGAGCACGCAGTCGTCGGTGCAAATTGGCCGCTCGCCCAAAACAAGGTCAACTTTGTTGAGCACGTTGAGCATGGGGGTTTTGTCAGCCCCAAGGCTTTTTAAAATTTCCCTTGTAACTTCTGTCTGAGAATTGGCTTCACCGCTTGAAATGTCACAGATGTTCAAAAGCAGGTCGGCTTGAACAGCCTCTTCGAGGGTGGACTTGAAAGCTTCCACCAGGTGGTGGGGAAGGCGGCGTACGAATCCAACGGTATCTACAAGCATTATGCTTCGCCCATCGGGCAGCTCAAGGCTTCGCGCTGTCGGGTCAAGGGTGGCAAAAAGCTTGTCTTCGGAAAGAACCCCTGCGTTTGTAAGCCTATTGAGCAGGGTGGATTTTCCAGCGTTAGTGTAGCCAACTATTGCGGCGGTTACTATTCCCTCTTTTTTGCGGCGGGAACGTATAAGTTCCCTGCTAGTCTCAAGTTCATCAAGTTTGCG
>CAZNVF010000049.1:0-2621 GCA_964576395.1 uncultured Oscillospiraceae bacterium | reverse complement strand
CCTAAAGTTTCTATGCGTCTTTTTATATGGCGTCGATCGCTTTCGAGTTTTGACTCGCCCGGACCACGGGTACCTATTTTTCCGCCAAGGCGCGAAAGGCTTTTGCCCATTCCTTCAAGTCGGGATAGACGGTATTTATACTGCGCAAGCTCAACTTGAAGCCGGCCTGCGCTACTCTGGGCACGTGACGCAAAAATGTCAAGTATAAGCATAGTTCGGTCTATTACCTCAAGACCGGTTATCTCCTCAAGGTTTCTTATATTGGCAGCGGTCAGCTCGTGGTCAAATATAAGAAGGTCGACATCCTCCGCATTGGCAAGCTCCTTTATTTCCTCAAGTTTGCCACGGCCGACAAGGGTTGAACGGTCGTATTTGCGCCGTTCCTGTATCACTTTGGCAACTACCTCAGCTCCGGCAGATTCGGCAAGGTCACCAAGTTCGTTTATTGATACTTCGGCGTCCCACTCGCCACAATCTGCCGCAACGAGTATGGCCCGTTGAACCTTTTCTTCATTTTCAAACATAAAATTACTCCTGTTTAAAAACGCAGAAACATCGAAAACGGCGTTTCTGTGGGCAAATGGCTTATTTTAGATAGGTTATGCTCTCCTCAAGGGCTCTGCGCTTTTTTGGACGGATTTCATTGCTTTCCGGGTAGCCAAGAGCAACCACAAGGGCAATTTTTTTGGGGCTTGGGATTCTGAAGCTGGATTTCAATTTTTCTTCGTTAAAAGAGCCAAGGATACATGTTCCAATGCCAAGCTCCGTTGCCTCAAGGCAGAAGTTTTCAAGGGCAAGACCAATGTCATACTGGCGAAAATCCTTGCGGCTGGATTCAGGAAGCGTAATGGGCATGTCAGCATGCTCCTGTGTGACTATAACAAAAGCGGAAACACAGCCCACCCATTTGTTCACGGAGTCACTTTTGCAATATTCTGCGGTGGTGGCAACAGTTTCAGGTGTATTGGCTACATAGAAGTGGTAAGGTTGTGTGTTGCATGCAGAGGGTGCAAGAGAAGCCGCGTTTATGCAGGCAACTATTTTTTCATCCTCGATTTTTTTTTCAATGAATTTGCGGCAACTCTGACGCTGATTCATAATTTTGATAAGTTCGGTCATGTTTTGTCATTCCTTTCGTTTAAAGCTAAATTAAATTTTTAATTATATATCATTAAAAAATTAAATTTCATACCATCTGCAATGGGCATTATTTTTGAAAAGGGTATAAATTTCGGTCGACCTAGCTTTTAAAAATTGGAGGGTATTTATATTGGTCATTAAAAAATATAAACGAATCTGTTGCCATATGTTGCAGCGGCTGTTTTCCCATTCCGAATTTCGATAGTCCTTGTGCTCAGATATGAAAATGACAGGTCATAAGTAAAGGTAAAGGGCATTTCTGCAGATCAGAAGTAATCCCAGTAAAAAATCTTATTTCTGTAAACAACATAATGTGTTTCCGCAGGTGAACCGTGTATAACGTTCTTCGGCAGCTTTAGAAAGGACATTGGGCAGATAAAGAATTATGATAGCTGCCGCAGAAATGATTTTTTACTTTACTTTTGCCAAATTGACTACAAGATCCAATTACATTTTACCATAACGCAAATAAAATTCAAGCATTAATGGAGATTGGACGCAAAAACCGGAAATCACAGTTCACAATATCAGAATAATAAATAAAACAGGCGGGACTATTTTGTGCAAAAATCAACTTTTCATCATCCACAACAAGAAGGGCGTGAGTGAATTTGCCTTTTTCTTCACAGGCACGGCTGGCAACATTCACAATGTCTCCAATCCTGACGTTATAAATGTAGCCAAGGGTAGACACTTGCATAACGCTGCTTTCTTTTACAGCCCATTCCCAAAAAACGGCTGGCGCTGGCCCAAATAAGGGTGCCGCCAACTTTTCCACAGTACCAATCGCTTGTCATGGCACCGTAATTTTTTGGGGTGTCGCTATCCGAGGCAAATCCAGCCCAAATGGATTGAGAAACAAAATTCATGCAGTTACCATACCAGTCGCCCACAAAATAGAACGATGGGTTCTGTTCTTCACAGTACGTAAGGGCATAATTTGCCGCGGCAACAGGGTCATAGGCCCAGTCATAAATCGCCTTTGGCGGGCTAAGATCTATTTCAGCAAATTCGGTGGTGAGAATTCCCATCATCTGTGCCTCGGAAAGCATTTCAACTTCAAGGTCATTTTCAAACTTACCCTCGGAGCCGGGAAAGTAATGGTAGGCCACTTTGTAACATCCACCGTCAAAAGAGAGAACAATAGTGTGCTCAGAATTGACTGCAAAAAGGGGAGGGTAAACTTCGTGTGGGGTACCTTCTATTATAAAGTGCAAAGTTACGGCTCCTTCGCCATAGTTGGCAAGGTCTATGTAATCCATGCGCTGGTCGCCAAGCTCATTCTCATCAATATAGTTTATCGTGTAGGGTTTTTTCTCAGTATCAACAAAGCAAAACTCGTGCTCAAAAATAAGCTTTGCCTGAGAGCAAGAAGGCTGTTCCATGTTTCAAGGTTCAGCATAGCCTTACTTTTATTAAAATCAACTATGATTAACCCTCGATAGGGACAAAAGACATATGTAAGGCGGCAGGGATAGATT
>CAZNVF010000048.1:0-9180 GCA_964576395.1 uncultured Oscillospiraceae bacterium | reverse complement strand
AGCCGATTTTTTTATATATTTTAACAAGTGTGCGCTCTGCAATGTGTTCAGCTTGCTCGGCACCTTTTTTATAACATTCCTCAAGATACCCTTTGTCAGCCATATAACGAGCATAGTTTTCACGCACAGGGGCAAGGTGTTCTGCAACGGCTTCACCCACAGCGAGTTTAAAATCACCATAGCCTTTGCCGGCAAAGTCACGCTCAATTGAATCAAAGCTAAAACCAGTCACAGCAGAATAAATGGTCATAAGATTATTTATGCCGTCTTTGCCCTCGCGGTAGCAAACTTCCATATCGGAGTCGGTTACAGCAGATTTAAATTTTTTAATAATGACGTTAGGATCATCAAGTATCAGCACACATGAGCGAGGATTTTCATCAGATTTGCTCATTTTTTTGGTTGGGTCAGTAAGGCTCATTACTTTTGCACCGCCCGCGGCGGAGGCAATGTATGGCTCAGGTATAGTAAATGTGTTGCCATAAAGCGAGTTGAAACGTATGGCGACGTCCCTTGCAAGTTCAAGGTGTTGCTTTTGATCAATTCCCACCGGTACCACATCTGCCTGATAGAGAAGTATATCCCCAGCCATAAGAACGGGGTAGGTAAACAAACCGGCGTTTATATTGTCAGCATGCTTTGCAGATTTATCTTTAAATTGGGTCATTCTTGAAAGTTCGCCGAACTGTGTGCAGCAGCCAAGCACCCAATTTGCCTCGGCATGTGCTGGAACATGGCTTTGAATAAAAAGAATACTTTTTTCAGGGTCAATACCGCAAGCCAATACAAGGGCATATGATTCAATAGTACGGCGGCGAAGTTCTGCGGGGTCCTGACGAACGGTTATAGCATGCATATTTACTATGGAATATATGCAATCAAAATCGTTTTGAAGCTTACCCCAATTTTTTATTGCGCCGAGATAATTGCCAAGAGTAAAAACGCCGGTAGGCTGTATTCCACTGAAAATTCGTTTCTTGCGCTGGGGTATAACGCCGTCGGGCACAATTTGTTCATTATTTTCCATTATATGAAACCTCCAATGAATAAAAGTAAAATGTTAAATGGAAATATAACTGCGCCATCGCAGCGAAAAAGGCCTACTGGAAATGAAATTTTTCATAATACCACCTTTAAAAATATTAATACATATTAATCTTACCATATTATTTTATATTTTACAAGGGCGGTTTTGTTCATTTAAATATATAAAACTGCTACTTTAGAAAAAGAAAAAGTGGCCGAAAGCAATGGGGCTTTTTATATAAAGACGTTTTCCCCGTAGTAAATGGAAAAAGGACACATAGCTGTAAAATAATTTTTGACGCCCATTTTAGGGCACTATTTTTTTCTTTTCTCTATATTTGACATAATTTTCCAAGAACTAGGTAATATACTTTACTAAAGAGGAAAATATTACCTAGAAGGAGTTTTTAATAAAAATGACAGATGTAAAAATAAAATCTGCTTCGGCAAAGCTTCCCAAGAAGGTAAGAGAAAGTACGCCGGAGTTTTTAAGTATGGCTGTTTGGTGTATGCTTTCATTTGCAGCGGCTAACGCTTATCTTTTTGGAGGACTTGCACCGTTTGGAGCGGCGGCGGTGGCCGCGGCCAGACGCCGTGATTCAATAGCTGCAACTCTTGGCGCTGTTATAGGATATGCCATTTCAAAAAGCCCAGAAAACAATATGCGTTATATTGCAGCAGTACTTGTTGTTTTTGGGGCAAAACTTGTGTTTGAACGCTTTGCAGTGGGGGATATTGTATCGGTGCTCATAGCGGCGGGAGGAATGGGTTTTGCTTCTTTCGGTTATGCTGCCGTCACAGTGATTTCCGGTTACGGAAGTGCACTTGCCCTTGCCGAAACAGTAATAGCAGCAGGTGCAGCTTATTTTTTCAAAAGGACGAGCGTTGCCATTGAGCGCGGAAGGCCGATAATGGCCCTTTCCGGAGGGGACAAGGCTTGCGTTTTGATGACTGCGGCCATAGTTTCTGCCTCACTCACAAGTGTGACATTCGGAAAACTTTCTCTTGGAGGAATAGCCGCCTGTACTGTGGTATTATTTGCTGCTTGTTATGGAAAAGAGAGCGGGGGTGCTGTTGCAGGTATAGCAACCGGCACTTCGGTTGCGGTCGCTTCTTCTTCAAGCGGGGCCATATTCCCCGGCTATGCTATTGGCGGGCTTATTTGTGGAATATTTGCCCCATTTGGCAAAATTTCATGCACTCTTGCCTTTGGGATAGTGAAGCTGATAATATGCTTTTTGACCGCGAGCGAATATCCCGATTTGTCACCGTTTTATGAGACTGTAATAGCTTCCGCCATATTTTTATTGATTCCGCAAAGCTTGGGAAAAATAATATCAAATGTAGCTCTTTGGAACGAAAATGTTGCGGATTCTGCAACTGTTCGTGATTTAGTACTTTCAAAAATGGGTCAAGCAGCAGCCGGTCTTACAGACATTGCGGCAGCGACAAGAAAGGTTTCGAAATCAGTGGAAAAAACAAATTTCACTGATATGAATGCGGTGCTCAATGCCGTGGCAGACAAACACTGCTGCATGTGCTCAAAAAGTGGAACATGCTGGCAAAAATATTACTCTGAAACGGTGGGAGCCTTTACTGAAATGGGCTCAGCAGTAAAAATGAATAGGGAACCGGTGCTCAAAAAAGAGTTTTTAGAAAGGTGCTTTAAAAGTAAAGAACTAATTTCTGCGGTAACTTCGAAATATAAAGAAGCTACAAGAAAAAATTCTGAAGAGCGCAAACTGAAAAATGTGCGTGAGGTAGTGACGGATCAGTTTGATGGAATGGCAGTGCTGCTCAAAGATATTGCAGCAGAAGCTGCTTCTGTAAAAAATACAGATAAAAAACTTTCGATGGCAGTGAAAAACATTTTTGAAGGGAAAAATATTCCACTTTTTGCTTCAACTTGTTATTATACTGCGAACGGATGCGTTAATATTGAAGTTTCGGGAACAAAGGAAAGACTTAAAAATGTAGATATGAAGGCGATCACAGAGGAGCTTTCCGATGTTTGTGGCTGCGATCTTTCTCTGCCTTGCAAACGTGATACTGAAAATACAAGAAGGCTGGTTTTCTGCGAAAAACCGCTTATCGGAGCAGAATTTGGCGAAGCGTCAATAAATGCTGAGGGCGAAAAATTCTGCGGCGACAGCAGCGAGCATTTTATGGATCAGTACTCCTGTGCTCATATGATTTTAAGTGACGGAATGGGAAGCGGTGAACATGCTGCTCTTGATTCAATGATGACAGCTGGGCTTGTTGCAAGAATGGTCAGAGCCGGTTTCCGTTTTGGCTCTGCCATAAAGCTTGTGAATTCTGCACTACTGCTCAAATCAGAGGACGAATCCCTTGCAACGATTGACGCCCTTTCAGTCAACCTATATACTGGCAGGGCGGATTTTTACAAGGCCGGTGCGGCGCCATCTTACGTGCTCAAAAAAGGCCATGCGTCAAAACTCGAGGCTATTTCGCTTCCAGCTGGAATTTTGGGAGGAGTTGAATATGAGCAAAATTGTATGGTGCTTGGAGAAGGAGATATTGTGGTGCTTGTAACAGATGGCGTTACAGCTACAGGCGAGGACTGGATACAGTCCGAGCTTCGCTGCCTTGCAGAAAGGCCTGCAAAAGAAATAGCCTCCTCTATTGCTGAAACGGCCTTTAAACGCCGCACCGACGGCCACAGCGACGATATAACTGTAATGGTGATGAAACTTATTGCAGAAGAGTAATGTTTTATGAATTTTGCAAAATTTATTAAATAAAAGTAAAAAATATTAGAAAGAAAGATAATTTCAGTTTTGATGGCGCTTTTGCTTGGAATTTCAGTTGTTTCTTTCTCTTACAACAGAGGAGATGAAAATGAGGTTGAATACTATGAATATGAACCGAAAACTATAAGTATATGTTGAGAGATACAGATACGGTTACATTGCCGAGTATATAGGTATGGATGTTTATTTTAAATCGGCAGTAACGCTCATATTAAACGTTTCTGATAACAGCTATGTTAGCCCTGGCTGGAATTTGCGAGTGTCATTTTACATCAAACACGAACAGCGCATAAGCATTTATTAATATAAAATGTATTGATATGTTTTGAAGCATGAAAAGAGAACTGAAATAAAAAGGATGGTTTCAATTTTGCTGGCACTTATATTTATCATTGGAATTTCAGAAGTTCCTTTCAAGTACGGTGAAGGAAATGAAAATGAAATTGAGTGCTATTAATACATCGTTGGAAACTACAGTTATACACCGAAAGATACGGATACAGGCTATGTAGTCAGATATATAGATGTGAATGTTTTGATAAAATATGACAGTAGCAACACACTCATATTAAATGTTACTAATAACGGCTATATCAGTATTGATTAAAGACTTACCGGCTCTGTTATAAAAATTAGCGGCACAAAGGTTAATGGTTTACTATATTTATGTTCCGCTTTTTGGCTGAGGAAATTCTATGAGATTCAATTGCGCTTTAACGGCTAGTCCTAATAGAAATTTGCAAACATCGTTTTTATTCTAAACACGAATAGTATATAAATTTTTTTCAAAAAAAATGTTGACAATTTAAAGAAGGAGGTATATAATACACTCATTGACAGTTCCAAACTTTATATTTTAAAGACGATGAAAAGAAGAGTAAGCGCTGGATGCGGTCACAGAGATTTCCTATTTGCTGAAAGGGAAACGAACTGGATGCGCTGAAGATGGCCTTGGAGTTGCACACCGAACCGCTTGCGGTAAGGCTGTGACGGGACCGCCCGTTATAGCGGCAGGGTATGATTGTACCTGCAGAGGTTTCTGTGGTGACACAGAAATAAAAAAAGGTGGTAACACGTGAGTATTATGCTTTCGTCCTTTTATTAGGACGGAAGCTTTTTTTTACCTATTTTCTCAAAAATAAAGGAGAATGATTTAATTGATCCGTATTGAAAACCTCACAAAGGTTTATAAAACTTCAAGCGGAGAAGTCAAAGCGCTTCGCTCAGTAAACGCCCATGTGGAGGCAGGTGACATTTTCGGAGTTATAGGAATGTCTGGTGCTGGAAAGTCAACACTCCTTCGCTGTATCGCTCAGCTTGAAACTCCAACCGAAGGTTCAATTTACATAGAAGGTAATGATATTACAAAACTTTCGGGAAGTGAGAGGATAAAGCTTCGCAAAAGGGTAGGGGTTATTTTTCAGGGCTATCACCTTTTGATGCAGAGAACAGTACGCCAGAACATTGCTTTCCCACTTGAACTTGACAGACTAAAAAAGAACGAGATAAACAAAAGAGTCGATGAGCTTCTTGAACTGGTTGGCCTTGATGATAAAGCAAATGTGTATCCAAGTCAACTTTCAGGCGGCCAAATGCAAAGAGTTGCAATAGCAAGAGCTCTTGCCAACAACCCGTCGATACTTCTTTGTGACGAACCCACTTCGGCGCTTGACTCTCTTACCACAAAGTCTATTCTTAAACTTCTTAAAGAAATAAATGCAAAACTTGGCGTTACAATATTTATAATTACACATGAGATCGGCGTTGTAAAATCAGTTTGCCGCCATGTAGCAGTTATAAATGAAGGGGAACTTGTCGAAGGAGGAGAGACTGATGCTGTGCTTTCAAACCCAAAACACAACGCAACAAAACTTCTTCTTGGAATTTCAGGCATTTCCGATGCCAGTGAAGGGGGTGATGCCCGATGACGGAATTTTTCGCAGCGTATAAAGACATGATGATAGAAGGGACTGGACAAACGCTTTTTATGACATTCGCTTCAACGATCATAGCGTATATAGTTGGTCTTCCAATGGGCGTGATCATGGTCGTCACAGATAAAAAGGGCATTGCGCCAAACAATCCGATCAACACAGTCCTTGGCACCATAATAAACATTGGCCGGTCAATACCTTTTGTAATTCTTGTGGTTGCGATAATTCCACTTACAAGATTTATAGTTGGCAAGGCCATAGGCCCTGTGGCGGCGGTAGTTCCGCTTACTATAGCGGCGGCACCGTTCGTAGCGCGAATGGTCGAGTCGTCACTTCAAGAGCTGAATCCAGGCGTCATAGAGGCGGCAAAAACTATGGGCGCGTCAAACTGGCAGATAGCATATAAAGTGCTTCTTCCAGAATCTGTTCCTTCTTTAATAAGGGGCTTCTCAATCACTACAATAACCCTTATCGGTTATTCAGCAATGGCAGGTGCATTTGGCGCCGGTGGCCTTGGCGATATAGCTATTCGCTATGGTCATTATCGTTACCAGGCGGATGTAATGTGGTTCACTGTCGTGCTGATAGTCGTAATAGTTCAGATGATACAAATGATCTTTAACTTTGCGGCTAAAAAAATTGATAAAAGAAATAAATAAAAAGGAGAAAATACCATGAAAAAATTACTTGCTATTTTACTATCGCTTGTTCTTGTCTTTAGCTTTGCGGCCTGCTCTAACGAGCCGGAGGACGATAACCAAAGCGACAACGAAAGCCAGTCCTCTGAGAATAATGAATCGGAAGAACAGGAAACCTCTAATGAAGACAAGGTCATCACCGTAGGTGCTTCGCCCGCTCCTCATGCAGAGATCCTTGAAGTTGCAAAAGAGATTCTTGCTGAAGAGGGATATACCCTTGAAATTGTTGAGTTCACTGACTACGTTCTTCCCAACGAAGCTCTTACCGCTGGCGATCTTGACGCAAACTATTTTCAGCATCAGCCTTATCTTGACAATTACAATGCAAACAACGGCACAGATATAGTTTCTGTCGGTGCGATCCACTATGAGCCCCTTGGACTTTATCCCGGCAAAACCGCTTCTGTTGAAGAGATTGCAGACGGTGCGGATATCGCAATTCCTAACGATGGCTCTAATGAAGCAAGAGCTCTTTACCTCCTCCAGGATCTTGGCCTAATCACTGTTGATGAAAGCAAAGGCTATGACATTACCGTTATTGACATTGTAGATAATCCTAAGAACCTCAACATTATTGAAACCGCTGCTGAGCAGCTTCCTAATATTCTCCCTGACGTTGACCTCGCGGTCATCAACGGAAACTATGCAATTGGTGCGGGAATCGACAGCACTGTTATTATAACTGAGGATAAAAATTCCGATGCAGCACAGACTTATGCAAACGTTGTTGCTGTAAATCCCGGCCATGAAAATGATGAGAAAATTGTTGCACTTCTTAATGCGCTTCGTTCCGAAGAGGTACGCGCATTTATCGAAGAGAACTACGGAATTTCTGTTGTTCCTATGTTCTAATAGCAACGAATAAATATATAACAAAAGGGCCGCTTGCATAAGCGGTCCTTTTGTTATATAATTTCTTCTAATACTTTTACAATTTAAATAAAAAAGACGGTGTAAAATTGGGGAAAAATGAATTTTTAAAAGGTATAAAGGACGGTACACCAATCTGTTTGGGATATTTTTCCGTAGCTTTTGCTTTTGGAATATCAACTGTGAGTGCCGGCCTCAGCATAATAGAAGCGGTGCTTATATCTATGACGAACGTTACCTCTGCGGGGCAACTTGCGGCAGTACCAATAATTGTTTCTGGTGGAACTATTTTGGAAATGGCGGCTTCCCAGCTTGTAATAAATTTACGTTATTCTCTTATGTCCATATCCCTTTCACAGAAGCTGGATAATACAGTCACATGTTTTCACCGAGCGGTAATTGCTTTTGTAAATACGGATGAGGTCTTTGCTGTGGCCTCTTCACAAAGCGGGAGCATAAGCAAGTATTATATGTATGGACTGATACTTACCCCTTATATTGGCTGGAGTGCCGGAACGCTTGCGGGGGCAATAGCCGGGGACGTTCTTCCTCAAATAATAACTTCATCCCTTGGAATTGCAATTTATGGAATGTTTATTGCTGTAGTAGTACCTGCGGCAAAAAAGAACAGCGCCACTGCTATGTGTGTAGTTTTTGCAGTAGCGTTAAGCTGCATGTTTTATTTTGTTCCGTCTCTTTCATCTGTACCCAGTGGATTTGTAATAATAGTCTGCGCTGCTTTGGCAAGCGCTGTTTTTGCTGTTGTGAAACCTATCGATGTTTATTCTGAAATGGAGGCTGGTGGAAAATGAATAATTACAGTTTTTTCACCTACCTTGCAGTCTGCGCGGGGGTGACATATCTTGTAAGGGCTTTGCCATTGGTAATTATAAAAAAGAAAATAACAAACCGTTTTTTTCTTTCTTTCCTCCATTACATACCGTATGCGGTGCTCAGTGTAATGACAGTTCCAGCCTGTTTTTATGCAACGGGAAGCACGATTTCTGCTGTGGCAGGTTTTGCAGCCGCATTTTTGCTTGCTTATAAGGGAAAAGGACTTCTAATCGTCGCAGCGGGTGCAGCCATTGCAGTTTTTACAGTGGAGCTTATTACAATTTATATTTTGCCCGCTGCAATATAAAAAGCACCGCGTAAAATAATCAGATGACCAATATCGGATTGTATATCAGCTATTTGGAGAATAATAGCCGGATAAAGCACTTACAATAAAAAATATATGTGTATGGCGGCAGTTAAGTTAATGAGCTATATCTTTACGCGCTTTATAAACTAAAATTACTTAATAACTCTATATGTAACGTAGTAGACATGTTTTCCAGGGTACTTTTCACCAAGGTCGTTGTAATAAAAACCATATTTTTTGAAGAATTCTATTGACTCTTCAAAAGCTTCAGCAACAACAGCTTTTGCCTTGGTGTCCTCAAGAATGTAGTCAAGCATTGCAGTGGCAATACCGCTTCTACGTTGTTCAGGGGAGACGGCAAGAAAAAGCAGAGAAATAGCGTCTTTTGTTGCCCTATCCGCAATGGCAAAACCACAGATATCATTGTTTTTCTCAGCGATATATAGTTGAATATCATCACCAAGGCAGATATTTTCTATTGCAGAAGAAAGCTTTCCAGCATAAAAGAACTGTGCTTCTTTGATATTCTTATATTCAGGGCCTTTGGCAGAAATTTTTTTAATTTTAAACATAAATATTACCGACTTTCTATATCAATATTATAATATAATACGACTTTTCTACAGAAAATCAAGGTTTAAAGCATAAAAAAGGCCGCTTCACACTGCTTTTACTAATTATAATAACCTATATCACTATACGCAGAAAAAACTTAATGAATTAGTGCTAACTTATTA
>CAZNVF010000047.1:0-9499 GCA_964576395.1 uncultured Oscillospiraceae bacterium | reverse complement strand
GATATTGTTTGATTGTATCCACGATCTCCTCACCACCTTTCCGTTCCCGTTTTATAGCTGGCTGCCATCCAGAATTCATCTGTAGCGGCCCTTAGTTTGGCGCCGTCGCCTTTCAGTTTCAGCAGCTTTGCTTTTTCTAAATTGTAAAGGTTTCTTCCGTCCTTTTCACCGCCGTAATTCGCGTTGCACGGTGAGAAAAACAAAAGTATCTACCTATACATACTTAGAATTTATTATAACAAAAAAATCGCCTTGTTGTCAATTAGTTTTGGTACCAAAATTGTAGAGCGGAAAGCTGCCTTGAAAACGCTAAAATCCAAACCGAAGGTTTGCGGCGGTTCATTGGCAAAGCGAAGCCCATGGGGTGCTTTCCTTACGTAAGACGCTCCCATAGGCTTCGTAATATAGGTTATCTCATATTCTTTTTTCAAGCCAGTTAAGAATATAGCCATAAACTTTCTGTTTTTCTTTTTCATTGAGTATTTCATGCCGAAGACCGGGGTAAAGCTTAATGGAAAGGTCAGAAACGCCGGCCTTTTTAAATGTTTCATAGGCTGCTCTCACACCCTTTCCGAAATCTCCCACCGGGTCTTTATCTCCGGAAATGAAGAGTACGGGTTTAGTTACATCCATTTTGTTTACGTTTTCCTGCTTCCTCAGGAATGAGATGCCGCCAAGCATATCAAGGAAAAGCCCTACTGTGGCGTCGCCGCCGCAAAGCGGATCCGCCATATACCTATCAACATTTTCTTCATTTGCGGATATCCAGTCGCAGCTGGTGCGCGTCGGCGCAAAAGCCTTATTATAAGATCCAAAAGCAAGCTTCGTTACGGTATCGTTTGTTTTGTCTTTTCCGTTCTTTTTTGCAATGACATTCCCTATAAGCTTACCTCCGGCAATAAGCGCCGAGCTTTGGTGGCCGGTTCCCATAATTATTGCCCCGTCAACGTTTCCCGGATAGCGGATTAGATAAGTCCTTGTTATAAATGAGCCCATGCTGTGCCCCATAATGAAATACGGCACTCCCGGGAACTTATTTTTCCCCATCTGCAAAAGTATATGCTCATCATCAACAACATGCTTCCATCCGTCGTTTTCGCCAAAATAGAGCCTTGCGGCGCCCTCAGCTACTGATTTTCCGTGACCTATGTGATCATCGCCTATAACCGCTATTCCATGTTCATTCAAAAACTCAGCAAATGGCGCATAACGTCCCACATATTCAGCAACACCGTGTACAACCTGCAAAACGGCTTTCACATTCCCTTCCGGCAGCCATTCTTCAGCATGAATATTGGTTCTTCCATCGCTTGAAGGAAAATAAAATTCGCTGTGTTTTGTCATTATATTTCAGCCCCCTAACATAGTTTGCAATAATTATTGAAAACCAAGGATTTTTTTGTTATATTTATATTATCACAATTAAATTAAAAAAGATAGGGGGTTTTAGCTTGAACAAATATGTTCTTGCTCTTGACCAGGGCACAACAAGTTCCCGTGCTATTGTTTTCGATAAAAGCGGAGAAATCGTTTCCATTGGACAGTACCCATACGAACAGATTTACCCCCAGCCTGGCTGGGTTGAACATGACCCCGCTGCAATTTGGGAAACAGAATGTATGGCCGCCGCTGAAGCTGTTAGCTCTGCCGGCGTCCCCATTGCTGCCATTGGAATAACCAATCAGCGCGAAACAACAATAATTTGGGAAAAAGCAACAGGCCGCCCTATCTATAATGCAATAGTGTGGCAATGCCGCCGCACGGCCGACATCTGCGATACCCTTGAGGCCAAAGGCTATGGTGAAACCATAACTGCCAAAACAGGTCTCAAACTTGACGCCTATTTTTCCGGAACAAAAATAAAATGGATACTTGACCATGTACCGGGTTCCTATGAAAGAGCCAAAAAGGGTGAGTTGCTGTTTGGCACTGTCGAGACTTGGCTTATTTGGAAACTGACCGGCGGCAAGGCTCACGTTACGGACTACTCCAATGCCTGCCGCACCATGCTTTTCAATATACATACTATGAATTGGGATAAAGAGCTCTGTGAAATGCTCGGTATCCCTATGGAAATACTTCCTACCCCGGTGGAAAACTCTGCCCTTTATGGTAATGTGTCCGAAGGCATACCCGGGCTTGAGCGCCTTGCAGGCGTTCCTGTTTGCGGCTCTGCCGGCGATCAACAGGCGGCTCTTTTCGGTCAGGCTTGCTTTAAAGCCGGCGATGCAAAAAACACTTACGGCACCGGATGCTTCACCCTTATGAATGTCGGCGAGTTCCCTGCGCGTTCCTCTTCCGGCCTTGTAACAACAATAGCTTGGAGCATTAAAGGCAAAGTGACATACGCCCTTGAGGGAAGCGTTTTTAATGGCGGAAGCACCATACAGTGGCTTCGCGACGGCCTTGGAATAATAAATTCCGCTCCGGAGGTCAACCCGCTTGCCGAATCTGTTCCGGACAGCGGAGGAGTAATACTTGTACCTGCTTTCACCGGCCTTGGCGCGCCATATTGGGATATGTATGCCCGGGGCACCATTCTTGGAATTACACGCGGTACCACAAAAGCCCACATAGCGAGGGCTGCTTTAGAGGGAATAGCCTATCAGGTAACCGACCTTATAAACGCTATGCGCAAAGATTTTGGCGGTGATATTTCCGTTCTTCATGTCGATGGCGGCGCGTCAGTAAGCAATATAATGATGCAGATACAGTCCGACCTTCTTCGCATACCGGTGGAAAGGCCAAAAGTTGTTGAAACTACCGCCTTTGGCGTAGCTGCCCTTGCGGGGCTTCATGTCGGGGTTTGGAAAAACCTTGACGAAATAGCCGCAGCCCACCGTTGCGACCGCGTCTTCAGCCCGCAGCGCCCCGCTGAGCAATGCGAACAATGCTACCTTGAGTGGAAACGCGCGGTGGAGCGCTCCAGAAACTGGGCGGAAAAATAACCTTAACCTAAATAACAAAAAAGGGCGGCTTAAAAGCCGCCCTTTTTACGCGAAAGACCGGCCGCAGAGGGGAACAAGCGGCCGGTCTTCCGGTTCAATATATCCAAATTAAGGTGTGAGCTGAAAAATTAATGTTTCTTAAAGTATATAAGCGCTGCTCCACAAAGGACTGCCAGCACTGCGGCGGATACTGCATTGTATGGAAGCTCCGCACCCGTGCTCGGGTTTTCTTCATCTTCATGAGCATTGCTAATGCCAATCAGAATATTGATGCTGTCTTTATAACCAGTTTCAATATACTCTTTCTCCCCGCATACTTCGCAGGTCCGGCTCATAAGGCCTTTTTTAGACGAGGTTGATTCCCGTTCAACCACCCAAGACCCGAACTGGTGCGGAATTACCGGAGTTGCAGTTCCTTCAGCAATCAGCTTTCCGCAGCCTGTACAGTAGGTATCACCGCTATATCCGGATGCTGTGCAGGTGGCCTCTTTGTAATTTTTAATCTCAGTTTCATGATCGGAGTGGTTATCAGGATCCAACTCTCCATACTCATGTCCACATACCTCGCAGATTGCTTTGTTTGTGCAAGTTGCTGTGCCTCCATGGCACTCCTCTTCATCAAGATGCTTTCCACAGTCAATGCATTCATGGTAGTGCTTGCCATCCTCATAACTCCACTCATCGGAAAGATTGTGGTTATCAGGATCCAGCTCTCCATATTCTTCACCACAGACTTCACAGACCGCTTTATCCGTACAGGTCGCCGTTCCTCCGGTATGACCTATTTCCGTGGTAAGAGTCTTTAGACCGTAGTTTGCGCTGTCAAAACCATATGTATAGGAAACCGTTACACACTGCCCCTCTGTGCCGGATTTCGTAAACGTTACATAGTCGCTTATGTCACGGCTCAGTCCGTTGGCAAGATTCGAGACTACAGTAAAACCAGTACCGGTCAAAGATCCATCGCCATTTACAGTGATTGTTCCTTCCTCGGTAACTTCAATAGAAAGAATCTTTGAAGTTATTGCCATCATATAAGCTGAATCGTTTTTATAATATATTGTGCCGTATTCATCCGCAATGGTTGAACAGATACAGTACTGACTAAGCGGAGATAAAGGAGTAAATACTTCGCTGTAGCCTTCGTCGGTAGTTGTGAGCGCTTCAGTCTGGCCCGGTTGGTCTTTAAGTACAGATATTCCGCCCGGAGTATAGTTATAGGGCAGATAGATATATACATACCCGGTATCTTCCTCATACGCGGTGGTCAGCATTGCGGAAGTCTGGGGATAGCCCATTATGTCGTAGCTGTAAGCGAGAGTCATGCTGCCGTCATCGTTCAGGTCATAAACATTTATAGCGTGGCCGCTGAATGATGTGAACTGGCCGTTGCCGCTAACGCCTATATATATTCTTCCGTTATACACAGAAGGTGTGCAGGTGGACATAGCGTACTCCGTATCTTTCGTGTTTACGATCACCGTCTGATTGAAATCAGTTATCTCTCCTGTGCTCCAATCAACCTTCGCGTTACAGAGAACTCCGCCTTTACTGGTAAAGAACACTCGGTCGGACTGAGGATCATAAGATACATTGGAACGAATATCGCCCCTGATTCCATCCTTAGAGTCAACCAACTCGCCTGTGGTACGGTCAAGCACAAGAAAGCTCGCGCTTTCACTCGTGTAACCACTTTGGCCGTCATCCGTTCCCACTAACACGAACTTTTCGCTGGCATATGCGCCTGCCCAATAAAACCCGCCCGCTCGTTTATAACTCCAGGAAGCGGATTTTGCTTCTGTTTTATTGTCAACGTCTTCGTCAGTTACCGAAATACATACGAAATTTGCGTCTTTTACTTCACTATTCCAGAACCCGGTATAAATATATCCATCCTTATAGGTGATCGGGCAGTTGGGCTGCCCGCCAAGCGGATCAGTATATACCCAAAGGGATTCCAGCGTATCCGCGTTGAATGCCTGCACTCTGCCGTTGGAAAGGCCCATAAAGATCATACCGTCGGCATATGTTGCAGGTACTATAGAATAGCTTGAACTGCCCACCATTGTTGCCTCGGCTATTACTTCACCGGTATCTTTATTTACCTTTTTAAGCGAAGTACCCGAATAGGTTATTAAGCAATCGTCTACAATTATAGGAGAACCGGTGGCGTTTCCGCCATAACCCGATCCATACTTGACGGCCCAGAGAAGCTCCGCCTCGTCCGGGTCATAAGGAGTGGGGGATGACGTAATGCCAAGGTGATTTTCTCCATTGCGGAAATTCGGCCAAACGCCTGTAATGGAGGAATCTATGGCGGTATTTTCCTCGGCCGCAGCAAGGTTTACAGTAATTGTTTCATTGGCGGCGACATATGAATCGTCACCCTGGGCAACATACCCGCTGGCGGTTACAATGTAGGAATATTCCTCACCGGAAAGCAGGCTATAATAGCCCTCCTCGTCCGGCCATACCCTTTCATTGAATTTATTGTCCAATACGAAAACAACAGCGTCCTCGGGTGTCACATCAAATTTTACTTTTACCGTGTCAACTTTTTTAGCTGTGATTGTATATGTCGCTTCATATCCGTTTTCATTTTTTACAACCACTGAAATTACGTTTTCACCCTGGGAAAGAGTTATTTTTCCACTGGAGCTTCCGTTGTAAGTAATTGTACAGTTTTCAGATGTGGCCACTGCGGAAACGTCTATTACTTCCGAATCGGTTGTCAGGCTGTACTCATAAGTAGCTGTAGCAAAGGTGCTGTCCAAGTTGATGTTTGCACCGGACTCACTTGCTACCGAAAGAGCGGAAAGGCTTGGGCCTCTCGTTGCCGTAACAGTGTAGACCTGGTTATCGTCTGTTGTTCCGACGGTAATTTTCAAAGTGGCTGTGGCGGCATTGTTATAAAGGAAGTTCGCGAGTCTTTGCCCGCTCGTGTTCCCGGAAGTTACAGTAGCCGTATTTGTTGATGAGTTATAAAGGTTAACCCACTCTACCGTTATGGTTGAGCCCTCGGGTGCCGAGCTTGAAAGAGCGGCGTAGACATAGGGCGTAGCGTCCGCACTGTCCGGAACTACCACGGTGTAATTGTATGTGCCTTTTTGAAGTTCAGGAATGAATTCGTACATTGTTCCTGATAAGCTGGAACCTCCTCCCATTTTGAGGTACTCAAGGTACCCGTCAGGAATGGCTACATTCACCGTGCAGGAGGCAGTATATCCGCCATCATCGGTTTTAACAGTTACAGTTGCCGTACCTTGACCTGTCGCGGTAATAACACCGTTTTCATCAACTTTTACAATGCTTTCGTCGGAGCTTTCCCATTGCACTCCCTTATTGGTCGCGTTAAAGGGTTGAACTGTAGCTTCAAGCGTCGCTGTTTGCTCGATGCCAAGGTCAATTGTATCGCTGTTAAGAGTTACACCCCCGACAGCGACTGTTTCAATTGTGCTGCTCTGCCAATAGAGAAGCGGATAGCCGCTGTTTATATTATTTTCATCAGTTTTGAAACTATCGCCAAGAGTCGCCGCAAGCCCTTTAAGCTCATCAGACGTTTTGGAAGATGCGCTTGCCGCGTCAGTATCCGCCGCGTTTTCAAGATAATAAATATTAGAGCTTGTACCTCCGCTTACTACCTGGCCGACTACAGCGCCTGCTATACCCCTGCTGCTGTTGTCAACGGTTACTGTGCCTGTGCTGTAGCAGTTTTTAATGGATGAAGTAGCGTCCAAATACCCCACAACACCGCCGAGCGGGTTTACATAACTGCCGGAAGTCGAAACCGTGGTCATGCTGACGTTTCCTACGTTGTAACAATCGGTTATCGCGGTAGAACTTGTTCTTCCTATAATTCCCCCAACGCCAACAAGATTGCTAATGTTTTGGTATATGGAACTGATATTTCCTTCATTATAGCAACCCGTAATTGAAACGCCGCTGGAAAGACGTCCCGCTATGCCGCCAATACTTCCTCTATATCCGGAAATATCCGCGTGGTTGGAACAATTTTTTATAACTGTCCTTGTACCGCAGCCCACTATTCCACCAAGGCTGTCGCATTGGTAGTTAGTGCCCGATATTTCAACATAGTTATGGCAGTTTTCGATAGTTGTGCCACCGCCATCGTAACCTACTACGCCGCCCACTGATGTATACGAAGCAATAATTTGACCTTGAACAGTCACGTTTTTAATACTTGCTCCAAATGTATAGCCGAAAAGCCCGCGATATTTGCCATCCGTGCCTTTGCCGGTGTCGTCAATATAAAGGTTATAAACAGTGTGCCCGTTGCCGTCAAATGTACCTCTATAAGATACTCCTGCACTTGTTTCAGTATTATAAAAACCTATCGGGGTCCACTGCTGGTTGCCAAGATCAATGTCTTTTTTAAGTATAGCATTAGCGTACATATCTGTTTTGCTGTCTACCAGGTCAGCAAACCAGGCAAGCTCTTCAGCGGTTGAAATTTCATATACGCCTTCGCTGTTTTTTGTTGGCTCGGTAAGAGTTGTTCCGTCCCAAGGCTCAGGGAAACTTTCGTCCTCTGAATCATCCTCAATGGTAACCGTAACATTACAAGTATCTGTGTACGAGCCGTCTTCAGTTGTAACAGTGATGGTTGCTTCACCGGCGCCCACTGCGGTAATAACACCGTTTTCGTTAACGGTCGCAACATTTTCATCAGAGCTTTTCCAGGTTACGTTCTGGTTAGTCGCGTCATCCGGTTCAACCGCCGCGGTAAGCGTAGCCGTTTCGCCGACAGCGGAAAGGGTAATTTCTTCCTCCTTAATGCTTACGCCTGTTACCGCTACATAGGAAAGCCGTTGTTTATATTATCCTCATCCTCCGCGAAAGAAGCGCCAAGGGTCTCAGCCATCGCTTTAAGATCCTCTTCGCTTACTGCCGATTCGGTGTCTTCATACTCATCCCAGTTTTCTCCTACCACTACAGTACCTTCCAAATAGTAGCAGTTAGTTGCAACATTCTCAAAGTCACCTTCACCGCAGAAAATGCCGCCAGCAACATACCCAATAACCCATGAACTTGCTGCGACATAGCAATTACTTATGCTTATGTTTTCAGCGTCTTCGGGCAAAACAATGCTTAAAATTCCTCCCGCCGCGCAGTCAACATCATCCGTCGACGCATAAACCCCGACTTCCATTACATAACAGGACTCAATGGTCACATTGGAAGCCGTTCCGACAATACCGCCCGCGTTCGTAGTATTAGCTGCCAAATATCCGTTGTCGTTGTCAAGGTTACTGACAAAGCAGTTTTCTATTACAGTTTTCGATTTGCCGCCTGCTATGCCCACTATTCCGCCGACATTTGAATCAGCTTCAATGTAAAAATCGTGAATTCCAAGGTTCTTGATTGTCGCGCCATCAGTCGCTCCAAAAAGGCCCCCGCAACTTGCTTTAAGATTTTCAAAATGAAGATTGCTTATTACATGGCCGTTTCCCTCAAAAGTTCCGCTATACCACACAGCATTATCTTCATCTTCGTATGAGCCTATAGGGGTCCAGTCATGATCGCCAAGATCAATATCATTAATAAGCTCGGCATTTAACTTGACAGTACTCTCACCGCTTGTATTTACCTTGTCAGCAAACCACGCGAGCTCCTCTCCGTTAGAGATCTGGTAAACTTCGTTATCGTTTTGCTCTGGCTCAGTAAGAGTTTCTCCGTCCCAAGCGGAACCTGCCGCCGCGAAAACACTCATTGGCAGCATGCCCGTTACAAGCGTTACAGCCAAAAGCAACGACAAAAACTTTTTACATGTTTTTGTTATCATTATTTTTTCCACCCTCCCAATTTTACGGTCAAACTTGACCTGATTTATATAGTAAAAAACATCCCTGTTTTTTAAACAAATTTAAAAAGACCACAAAAAAAGCCACTCATAGACGTAAAAATCTATGAGTGGCCGTATTTCCACTTCATCATTATACCCAAAGGTAAACCTCACGCTGTCGGTATTCTGGCTCATGCATTTTAAGGCCGCGCCTTTACATTTTTAACCCTACCTTCCCAGTTTCCCAGTGGCCGGCTCACGCCGCGGGCCAAAAATTCCTGCATTTACAGTATCGGATCTGCTCCGGACTCCAACCGGATTTCCTAATTCCCGCGCCTGCCCATTTTGGCAGTCTTAACGGGGAACACAACGTGAATATATGTTGGCAAAGCTTTTTACTTTCCCGGTGGGAAAGTAAAAGAAGGGTACCCTTCTTTGCTTTTTTTAATTATAACACTAAGTTTAGAAATATTCGAGTCCTTTTTTGCTATCTTTATCCATAATACCAAAAAATTCCCCGGGCGCCATGCATTGCCCCTTACAATTACGGAAAATAAAAACAAATTCCCGGTAATGTTAAAGCCCCAAGGCCGCTGAAACAGATATAAATGTACGCGAAGGGCGGCCTAAAAGCCCCCCTTTTTTTACTGCATATCAAGATATTCTTCCAAACACAGCCCATTTTCCATAATGTACGCCGCGGCGTCTGCGCCCACATAGCGGTAATGCCAAGGCTCATAGGTTATTC